>JACUUP010000227.1 GCA_014859225.1 Candidatus Aerophobota bacterium | reverse complement strand
AAAAGCAGAAAAAAAGAAAAATAATAAAAAAACTAAAAGGGGAGGGAAAAAATGTTTGCAAGAAAAAAAATAGCTCTGGTAGTAGCGCTGGTTGGGATTGTATCTTTCCTTGTAACTGGCAGTTTATTTGCAGAAGAGATGGTAGATATCTCCAGGTACAAAAAGAGTCCACCTTACAGAGTTGCCTTTGATATTTACTACCAGGGAAACACCTGGGGAATTCAGTTGCTTGAGGAGTTTAAAGCAGAGGTAGCCCGTCATCCTCACCTTATCAGTGAGGCTTTTTACACTGATTCTGAAGGAAATACAGCAAAACAGATATCTAACATAGAGGATTTGATTGTGAGAAATCCTGATATTCTGGTGCTAACTCCGAACTCGCCTACCGCGTTAGTTCCTGTAATTGAGAAAGCTTATGACAGGGGTATAGCGGTTATACTCTGTGCTGCAGGGGCAAATACAGATAAATACACAGCTTTTGTGAATGTGGATGATTTTGAATATGGAGTAACGGGCGCCAAATGGCTGGCAGAAACCATAGGATACAAGGGAAATGTGGTCGGACTTTCGGGAATTGCCGGCTTGTCCACAGCAGAGGACCGCTGGATGGGAGTTATGTCAGTACTGAACAAATATCCCGAAATTAAAGTAATAGCCCACGAGTACTGTGACTGGACCTATACCAAGGCAAAAATTGCCATGGAAAGTATAGTCGTAGCTCATCCTAAGATTGATGGAATATGGACAGGCGCAGGTATGATGGCAAGAGGGGCAATAGAGGCTCTTCTTGCTGCAGGTAGAAAAGTTCCCCCCATTACCGCGGATGATGATAATGGGTATTTGAAGATGTGGAAACAATATAATCTCACAGCTTTCTCCTCCACAAAACCCGCATGGCTAAGCCAGAAAGGTCTTCAGGTAGGACTTGATATTCTACAGGGAAAACCCACTCCCAAGGATACTATCTTGCCCGCTTACGCCATTACTGCAGAAAACCTGGATGAGTTCGTGCGCCCGGATATGCCTGATTCTATGTTCTGCAACACGCATCTTCCCGAGGATGTCATAAGAAGGCTTTACCCGGGAGAATAATTGGAGATGGGAAATAAAAAAGCACAAAAGAAGAGAGGGAGATTTTCCCTCTCTTCTTTATTTTAGCAACACGAAAAGAGGATGAGTCCATGGAAACACAGATTATCCTCAAGACAAAGGGAATAACCAAAATATTTCCCGGAGTAAGAGCATTAAACAAGGTTGATTTTTCCCTGCTGGAGGGTGAAATTCGTGCACTGGTTGGGGAAAACGGTGCAGGGAAAACAACTCTTGTTAAAATATTAAGTGGAGCCTATCAACCTGATGAGGGGGAAATTTTTTTGCGAGAAAAGAAAGTGACAATACCCGACCCCCATCAGGCAAAAAGCATGGGGATAAGTGTCGTCTATCAGGAACTAAATCTTATACCCTATATGAGTGTGGCAAGAAATATTATGCTGGGAAAAGAGCCACACACTCTTGTTGGATTTGTTGACTATAAAAAATTAGCCAACCAGGCAAAAAAGCTGATGGAAGCTCTGGACCTTAGCCTTGATGCAGATTCTCTGGTCTATGAGCTCCCAGTAGCTCAGCAACAACTTGTGGCAATTGTTAGAGCCTTAGCTGCTGAACCTGACATTCTCATTTTGGATGAGCCCACTGCAAGCCTCTCAGAACAGGAGGTTCAACATCTTTTTAAAGTTGTGAAAAATTTAAAAAAAAGAGAGGTAAGCATTATTTTCATCTCCCACCGCCTGGAGGAAGTGTTTCAGATTGCAGATTATGTAACTGA
>JACUUP010000042.1 GCA_014859225.1 Candidatus Aerophobota bacterium | reverse complement strand
TTCTCTGTTGCTGCTTGAGCCTGGCTCAGTCTTTCTACTGCCTGCTCTGTCCTTGCCTGAGCCCCGGCTAACTCTTTCACTGCATCTCTTAACTCGTGAAAATCTTTACTTGTTACACGAATCTCTTTCACTCTCTCATCAACAATGGCTACAATAGTCCTGTATAGCTCTGGAGTTATTTTGTTGTTAGTCTCTGGCAATTTTCACTCCCTTAAAGAAAGATAAAAAATCAACAGTCAATTATAACTATAAAAGAATAAAAGTAGATGTCAAATAAGGAGGAAATAAAGTCTCTTATACTTCACTTCTCCAGGGAGCTTTTCAGGGCAACTATTGCTACCTCAAGCTGTTTATCATCCGGCTCCTTGGTGGTCATTCTTTGAAGCCAGAGTCCCGGGGCAACAAGCGCTCTTACCAGGCGATTGGTAGCTTTTTTCCCTGAGAGTTTAATGAGCTCATACGATATTCCTCCAATAAGAGGAACATAAAGAAGTCTGATGAGTCTTTCCTGTATTGTGTGTGGTCTTCCAACAAACATAAAAATTGCGATACTTACCAGCATAACTATCAAAAGAAAACTTGTCCCGCAGCGGGGATGATGGGTGGAGTATTTTTTAACATTTTCTACAGTTAGACCTTCTCCTCTTTCCAGGGCAAAAATGCTTTTGTGCTCTGCCCCATGATATTCAAATATCCTCCTCATACTCTTCCACATCGTGATAAGCCAAAGATAAACAAGAAAAATGGATATTCGTATCATGCCATCAACTATGTTAAATAAATACCCTGCTTTAACTCTCAGAAGGTCTGTAAGAACTAAGGGAAGATAGAAAAAAAGAAAAAGAGCAAGAAAGACTCCAAGTGCTATACTTAAAGAAAGCCAGAGGGTAGTGAAAAGTTTTTCTTTTTTGCTCCTGAGAGCATCTTCTTTTTTAACCTCTTTTGAGCTCTCTTCCCCTTCCAAATCCTCCTGAGCAGCAATATCGGCAGAATAGGTTAAAGCTTTTATCCCTATGTATAGCGTTTCCACAAGGGTAATTGCCCCTCTTATAATGGGAAGGTTTAAAAATTTATATCTTTTGATTAAAGGGACAAAGGCATCTTTTTTTACGACAATCTCTCCATTGCTTTTTCTCAGCGCAATGCTCACATATTGAGGGGAGCGCATCATAACTCCCTCAATTACTGCCTGTCCCCCAATTTGCACATCCTCAGATGCGCTAACCTGGTAATAAGATGGTTTTTTATCTATATCCATTATTTTCATAACGATAAAGTTAGTTCCTTTAATCTTTTCTTCAATTTATCCCTTTTTAAAATAAGCTGTGCCTTTTTTTCTTTCTCCTTTTCCACCACTTCTGCAGGAGCTTTTTGTAAAAACTCGCCAGATGTAAGCTTTTTCTCAGTCCTTTCAAGCTCTTTTTCTATATCTTCAAAAATTTTATAAAGCCTTTTCTTTTCCTTCTCTATATTAACTACTTTTTTTAGGGGAACAAATACATCTATATCACCTGCTATACCCGAGGCACAAATTTTTGGTCTTTCTACATCAGAAGCTATCACTAAATTTTCTGCATGAACAAGGTCCGTAATATAAGATGAGTTTTCTTTCAATATCCTCATATGCTCAGGACTTTTAGTGCGCAAAATAACTTCTATTTTCTTTTGAGGAGGAATTTCCATCTCTGCTCTGATAGTGCGTATCTCCACAATAATTTCCATAAGAAGCGACATCTTCTCCTCAGCCTCCTTATCCTCCCCTCCTTCTCCCTCTGGCCAGTTGGATATCATGATGCTCTCTTTTGTTCCGGGCAGGCGTTGAAAAATGTCTTCCGTTATAAAGGGCATAAATGGGTGCAGAAGTTTCAAACTTTCCCTTAACACCTGGTAAAGAACAGCCTGAGCAATGTATCTATCTTCCCCGCCCTCCTTCCTTAATCTTGACTTGGTGAGCTCAACATACCAGTCACAAAACTCCTGCCAGATAAACTGATAAATTCTCTGGGCAGCCTGGGAAAATTCAAAGGTTTCAAGATGCAAGGTAACATCTTTCACGCTTTTTCTACATCTTGATAAAATCCAGCGATCACAGAGCTGAAGCTTATTAGAAGAAAGAGCACGAGTTAAGTTAGAAGGAGAAAAATCACCAATGTTCATCAAAACAAAGCGAGAAACATTCCATATTTTATTAGCAAAATTACGATAACCTCTCACCCTATCCGGAGAAAAACGAAGATAGGGAGTTTCTGTCTTTAAAGCCACGAGGGAAAAGCGAAAGGCATCTGTCCCATATTTTTTCGTCATATCTATGGGGTCTACCACGTTACCCCTGGATTTTGACATCTTCTCTCCTTTTTCATCACCAATGAGAGGATGTATATGCACTTTTTCAAATGGAACCTTATGGGTAAACTTAATCCCCATCATAACCATTCTGGCTACCCAGAAAAACAAGATATCCCAACCACTGCACAAAAGAGATGTGGGGTAAAACCTGTTAAACTTTTCCCCTGCCTCAGGCCAGCCCAGAGTAGAGAAAGGCCAGAGGCTTGAGGAAAACCAGGTATCAAGGACATCTTCTTCCTGCTTTATCTTAGACGAGGAACATTTTTTACATCTGGTAGGCTCTTGCCTTGTAACTATTATTTCACCACAGTCCTGGCAATACCATACGGGCAATCGATGCCCCCACCATATCTGCCTTGATATACACCAGTCATGGATTTTTTCCAGCCAATCAAAATAGTTTCTTTCCCAGCATTCAGGATAAAACTTTATTTTTCCCTCCTTAACCACTCCAATGGCATCTTCAGCAAGCTCTCTCATCCTGATAAACCACTGGGTAGAAAGGAAAGGTTCAATAGAAGTTTCACAGCGGTAACAGCGTCCAAGCCTGTAGGTATAATCTTCCATCTTCTCTAAACAACCTTCATTTTTTAAATCCTCTACAATTTTCTTCCTGCACCTATAACGCTCAAAGCCCTGATAAATGCCTCCTTTTTCATTTATAGTTGCATCTTTGTTAAATATGTTAATCAAGGCAAGATTGTGTCTTTTGCCTATTAAAAAATCCTGGGTATCGTGAGCAGGAGTTACTTTTAAAGCCCCTGTGCCAAAATCAGGGTCAACATATTCATCAAAAATAAGGGGCAAAACTCTTCCGACAAGGGGAAGAACGAGTTTTTTCCCTTTCCATTTTTTGTACCTTTCATCTTCAGGATTAACCGCTACCGCAGTATCACCCAGGATGGTCTCAGGTCTTGTTGTAGCAACTGTAATATAATTTTTATCCTCTGTTTTAGAATTTACGAAAGGATATCTAATGTAGTAGAGCTTTCCGGGAAAATCCTCATATTCCACTTCTATATCAGAAAGAGCCGTCTGGCATCTTGGGCACCAGTTGATAATATAATCACCCCTGTAGATGTATCCTTGTTCATAAAGGGCAATAAAAACTTCTCTAACTGCCCTTGAGTGGCTCTCATCCATGGTAAATGCCTTATCTTCCCAGCTGCAAGATATGGCAAATTTTCTCATCTGATGAAATATACGCTCCCCATATTTTTCCTTCCACTGCCAGATTCTTTCTATAAACTTTTCCCTACCAAACTTTTCCCTGGTAAACCCTTCTTTTTGCAACTTCCTCTCCACAACATTCTGCGTAGCTATTCCGGCATGGTCAATCCCTGGAATCCACAAAACCTCATAGCCCTGCATCCTCTTAAACCTGACTACAATATCTTGCAGTGTAATATTAAAAGCGTGCCCCATATGCAAAACTCCAGTTATATTAGGAGGAGGCATGACCATGGAAAAAGTTTCTTTTCTTTTCCCGGGGTGGGGCGAAAAATAATCTTTTTCCTCCCAGAAGCTTTCCCATTTTTCCTCAATGGGGTGCGGATTGTACTTTTTTTCCATCTCCATAACTACATTACCTTTCAATGTTAATAAATTTACAAATCACATTGTACAAAAAAATGCTCTTTAATCAATACTATCTGTGGAAAATAAGAGGTATTCAGAAAAAATTACAGGCTTAAGAAGAAAATTGACACGCTGAAATAAACAAATAAAGAAAAAATATCAAGAATTGTCGTAATAAGTGGACCGGATACAACGGCAGGGTCAAGTTTTATTTTCCGGCAAAGGAGCGGTAAAATTGAACCAAGGGAGGTGGCAGCCATAATAGTTATTAACATGCTGAAGGCAACAGAAATTCCAAGCAGAGAGCTTCTCTGAAGCATTATGGCTCTTAAGAAACCCAGCCCCCCCAGGGGGATTCCAAGAAGTCCTCCAATAAGAACCTCCTTTTTTACTACCTTCCATATATCAGTTAATTTAACCTCTCCTATGGCAAGTCCCCTCACAACTGTCATCGCCGCCTGAGTTCCTGCATTGCCTGCAGTATCCATTAAGACAGGTATATAAAAGGCTAAAGCGACAACACCTTCAAGCGCAAACTCAAATCTCTGCATTATAATTCCAGAGAAAAAACCAGCCACAGCCAGCACAGTCAACCAGGTGAGTCTATTTTTAGCAATAGTTAAAGAGCCTACTTTCACATAACCTTCGCTATGCTCACCCGCTGCTCCAAATTTATACATATCTTCTGTGTTCTCCTCCCTTATAATGTCAATAACATCATCAACTGTGATTATGCCTTGCATCTTTCTATTCTTATCAACAACCGGCAGGGATAAAAAATCGTAGTTTGCTATTCTGTGTGCCACATCTTCCTGGTCCATATCCACAGGAAGAGCGATGGGATTTATATGCATCAGGTCAGATATTTTATCCTCAGGCTCTGCTGTAATCAGCTCTTTTAATGACAAAACGCCTACGAGTTTATCTTTTCTATCAAGCACATAGATGTAGTAGACCATCTCAATGTCTCTTGCCGTCTTCCTGAGTATCTTAAGTGCCTCATCCACATTCATATCCTCCCTTACACTAACAAACTCTGTGGTCATCCTTCCCCCGGCGCTGGTGGAAGGATATGCAAGCAGCTCCCTTACTTCCTGTGCCTCTTCTTTTGTCATTATGGAGAGGAACCTTTTTACCATCTCCGGGGAAAGTTCTTCAAAAAGATCTACCCTCTCATCAGGAGCAAGCTCATTTAAAAGTTTACCCTTTCTTGCATCATCAATTGCCCCTAAAAGCTCTATCTGCTCTTCCTCATCTAATTTCTCAAAGACATCGGCAGCAAAATCAATGCCCCACAAAGAGAAAAGATAAACTTTATCCTTCAAAGAAAAATCTTTTAAAACCTGTGCTACCTCTACAGGTTCATAATCTTCAAAAACCTCTTTTAGCTCATCTTTTTTTCTTTCTAAAAGAAGCTGCTTTATCTCAGGCAAGACCAGATAAACTCTTGAATATATTTTCTCCATACTATCTCCTAAAAACAAATAAATAGCATACATAACCCCTTAAGTCAATACAATTTGACTTTAACCCCAAGATATTGTAATTTTAAGCTAAGAATAGGGGGGGCACGCACAATGAAGTTACTTGTTTTTGTACTGAACAGAGAAGAGTTGCTGGAAGAAGTTATGGAAGCATTTGTAGAAGCGGGAATCCCAGGGGCAACCATCCTTGACTCGGAAGGGATGGGTAGAATGCTCACCTACGAAGTTCCCCTCTTTGCTGATTTTAGAGAATTTATGAGAGGTAACAAACCTTACAATAAAACTATCTTCTCCGTGATAAAAAAGGAAGAAAAAATAAAAAAACTGGAGGAGCTTATAGAAAAAGTATGCGGTAACTTATCCGAACCAGGAACAGGGATTCTCTTCACAATCCCTGTGGATTATGCCAAAGGATTGAGGCATGAGGAGGAATAATGATGTTAAAATTGTCTGAGCTTCTCAACCCCAAATATATAAAACTTGACCTAAATGCAAAAAGAAAAAAAGAAGTTATAGGAGAAATGGTTGAACTTCTTTGCCAATCGGGCAAGATAAAAAATGCACCCAAAATAGAAAAAGAAATCATCCAGAGGGAAAAAGAGGGAACTACGGGGATTGGAGGAGGAATTGCTATACCCCATATCAGAAGTAAAGAGATTTCTCAAACGGTTATGGCTTTAGGCAGAAAAAAGGAGGGTTTAGAATTTGATGCCATAGATGAAAAGCCTGTTAACCTCATTTTTCTTCTACTCGGCCCCAAGGGAGAGGAATCCCAACACCTGAAAATTCTTTGCAAATTATCCCGCATTCTTCACAATACCCAATTTAAAGAGATTTTAATGAGAGTGACTAAAGAAGAAGAGGTAGTAACAATTTTTAGAGAGCAGGAAGAAAAAGAAGGTTAAATAATGAATGTTTTTTTAAAGTGGAAAATAGTAAGAATTATCCTTACCAGCCTTTATCTTATGGTAGGCTGGATTTTATTTACCGGCAGCCTGGCTTTATTTTCCCTTTTTCTTGGCGGCATGTTTTCCTTTTTGGTTGCCCTTTTAACCTACAGTATATTTATTGAGGAAAAAGAGGCTGCTCGGCGTTCTTTGCTTCCCCATATATATTTAATTGTCATATACATTTTTGTTTTACTCTTTAAGATTTATCTTGCCAGTTTTAAAATGGTCTTTAGCGTAATGAAAGGCAACATAAATCCACGCATCGTCCACTTTCGCACCCGATTAAAATCTGATGTGGCAAGAGTAATTCTGGCTAACTCTATCAGTCTTACTCCGGGAACCATTACTCTGGACCTTGATGAGGACCACCTTATTGTTCACTGGTTAAATGCAAAGACAACTCACTCTCACTTTGCCAGCTCGCTAATCAAAGGACATTTTGAGATGTGGCTAAGGAAAATATGGATATAAGAGTTTTAACCCTGGATATTGTTATCTTTATCCTCATGGGAATCTCTGTGCTTAGTATGGTGAGAGTGGTTATCGGGCCAACTTCTGAGGATAGAATGATTGGACTTAACCTTGTTTTAGCTCAAATCTCAGCAATCCTTGTTTTAATAGCGGTAAAATATAATCGCTCTATTTATTTAGATGTAGCTTTAGTTTATGCAATATTAGGCTTCATTGGAATATTAGCAATTGCAAGACACGCTGCAAGCAGAGAGGACAAAGAATGATGTGGATAGTGCAATTTTTTATGGGGTTGGGTATATTTTTTGGTATCTTTGGCAATATTGGTCTATTAAGATTTCCCGACATTTATACCCGTCTGCAGGCTTCTTCAAAATGCAGTACCACCTCTTTATTTTCAATATTTATAGCCTGTATGTTACTTGAAGGATTTACTCCTATGACGGGTAGAATACTGCTTATTGCCCTATTTTTTCTGGTGACAGGACCTGTCACCTCTCATATAATAGGAAGACATGCATGGGAAAGGGGTGTTATACCCTGGAAAAGGAAGAAAGTAAAAGACTAATCTTATGGAGCCATATGTGGGGGATGAAAATAATAAGATTTTAATTAGATTAGAATTTGATTCTGGAGAAAGTCTTGACAATGATTTACCTTTTTAGATCATAGTTAGGAGGCAAAGATGCCAGATATTGGTATTTCAAAAGAGATAAAATCTATTGGTTCACGCGAAAAGATGATACGATATTTAGATGGATATTCGGCAGAACGTATGGAAGAACTAGATGAGCGAAAGATGAAGCGTCCGTTAGTTAAAAGTTATATGCTTGAACATGTGGGGGATACTGGAATGCAGAAGACAATAACAGAGGTTTTAGGAATATTAGAGGTAGAAACTGAACAAATTGACGAAAATCTTTATCGGGTGTTAGATACAAAAGAAAATAAAGAATATATGGGATTTCTTGAAGTTTTCACGCCGAGATATTTTGTGTTTTACACGCTTCACCTTAGCGATAAAGCTGATAAATGGGTAAAAAACCTTGTTCTCAATTCATCACATTTAGACCATGTATGGCTAAGTGGTCTAACCTTCAATGTGTTATGGCAGAGAGTAGCTTACTTAACCAAACCTCACAGATATGTTAGTATATTATTTGTCCATGAGAGTATATACCAGATTGACTCAGAAATCTATGAAGATGAGAATGAGGAAGATAAAGAAATATCTTTATCCCTTGATGAAGGAGATGTGATAGAAATTGTTGAGAGAAGAGCATCTAAGTTCAAGTTAGTAGACAAGATTTCTATTGTCCAGGAAAAGTTAGGCAAACTCCAAGATTTATACTCACCTCTTTATGCTATAAGCCAACTAAGATTTCCATCGCCAGTTGGAAGAGGAGGACATGATTTTTATGATAATGGAAAAGTTACAAATAGAAGCGGTAATTTCAGAGACCACAGGTCTCATATTTTATATGTTCTACGCATATATGACGAACTGATGAAAAAGACCGAGGAAAAAGCCTGGTATTCAATATATAAAGAAACTGTGACAATACCGCGTCAGTTCCAAAAATTAATCGGCTCACCTGTAACAATAAAATTTGAAGAACCTTTAAGCAAAGAAACTTTTGATTACTGGATTAAATCAACTTTTGGACGTATAAATAACCGCTTCAGGTTATGGGGCAATCCTATAGCTTTAGGACCCAGGAAGGTTCATGTCTATGGAGTAGATAAACATTTGTGGAAGCCTATTTTTCTTGAATTGACAGATAAACATTTGATTACTATTGTGCCTAAAGGAACCTGTGGAAACACAATCCATCGTCTCATTTGCAACATTCAAAGATATATTGACCCGTCCGCAAAAGCATATATCGGAGATATTGAATACAAGACTATAGTAGATGAATCTTCAAAAGGAGTAAAATATGAACCTGAATATTGATGACCTCTGTAAGGACCCCTTATTTCAATTGAATCTGGCTATCTGGCTTGCTCAACCGCAACTTTCTCAATACTCTTGTATTTATCCTCTATTTTATAAATCGGGATTGAATATTTATTCTATAGGCCCTCTGCTTGCTTTACCTCCTGATATAAGGCTTGTAGTTACAGAAAAGATAAATTGTCAGAACGCTGTAAGACCCGATTTAATACTCGAGACACAAGGGAAAAAGAAATTTTGTGTATTAGAGTGTAAATCATCTTCATTCGGTTCTGACTCTTCTGCTGCAAGTCAAGCAAGGACTTTGTTACTAATTGCAGGTCCCGTTCTTTCTGAAGTATTAGCAATAGGTAAAAGAGGAGAAAATAAGGGTATACTTTGTTATTTTATTGGTCCCAATAATATTGAATTAATGGAGAGAACTCTCGAAGACCTTGAAAGAGGGATAAAAGAGAAAGCAAATCTTGAATCTGGAAATTATGGATGTTTTCAAATAAGATCGTCGCAATCAGAAATAATATTAGAATATCCTGAAAAAACAAAAAGATTTTTGAATCTCATGGATAAATCGCCAATCAAAGTTATACAATTTGAAGAAGATACAGACCCCCGTCCCTTATATTTTATCCCCTATGATCCCAATATAAATCAGACAAAGCAAGAGCAGCAGTTTTGCAGAAGAGTTCTATTTGAAAGAATATTAAGTTATGTAATAAGTAATATTGGTGGAACAACCATCCCTACTTCTGTAACCTTCACAACTGATGAACTTTTGAATTCTGCAACCTTTAGAATGTATGAAATCTGGGAAGATAATGATGCAAAAAGGCATATCAGGAGATTAGTTAAGGATTTCTTAATGGAGATAAAAACCCGTTTAAATGAACCTATAAGAGAAAATATAAGTTACGAACCTCAAAAAGGTTGGATCTTTAATCTAAAAGACAGAGAAACCTATGAAGAATTTCTTAAACAACTACATAAATTTAAACCAGAAACTTTAGATTTGTCAAAGAAAGTAGAACCAACTTTATTTGATAATATGGAGAACTGAAAAAAAATGAACAAAGAGCAAAAGCTGAAAATCACTCCTGCCAAAAGACGACCGATGTTGCATTGGGTTGATAAAAAGAGGATACAGTGACTAATAAAAAGGTAAATTTCAAAACGGTAAAAAAGCTGGAAGAGGCAATATTAGAAGAAAAAGCAAAGGGGACTCCAGATTTAGAAATTGGTAAGATGTATGGTGTTACATTTCGGTATATTGAACGAGTTGTTACGAAAACACAAGGGCTCAATATTAGTAGTTTGAAAGCTTCAAAGAAAATAAAAAACCTCCACCCAGGGCGTTTTAAGGAAGAACAAGCAACAGTCTGGAGTTTTAAACAAAGGGGGAGTTGGGCCACTCATAGCGGCGAGTACAGAGGCAATTGGTCCCCTTATATTCCCAGGAATTTGATTCTCAAATATTCAAGACCAGATGAATTGGTTTTGGATTATTTCTGTGGCGCCGGAACAACTGCTGTAGAATGTAAACTTTTAGGCAGAAGATGCATAGCCTTTGATATAAACGATAAAGCCATTGAACTAGCAAAGAAAAACGTAGATTTTTGCATAGAATCTCAGCAGTTAAGTTTCATTGATGAAAAAAGCCATTTTAAGATTTACGAACCAGGATTATCAGTCGGCGACGCCAGAGATTTATCTTTCTTAAAAGATAGCTCAATATATTTAATTTGTGCTCATCCTCCTTATGCAAACATTATTCATTATACGGATTCCAAAGAAGGAGATTTATCATTTTTTGATATAGATGCTTTCTTAAAAGAAATGGCTAAAGTTGCAAAAGATAGTTTTAGAGTGCTAAAACCAGGCAGACAATGTGCTATTTTGATAGGAGATACGCGCAGGAAGAAACATGTGATTCCTTTAGGATTTAAACTTATAAATATTTATTTAGATGCAGGCTTTAAATTAAGAGACCTTGTTATTAAACGACAACATAACTGTAAAACTACAGGATTTTGGTATGCCAATAGCATAAAATACAATTTTCTTCTTTTGGCTCATGA
>JACUUP010000041.1 GCA_014859225.1 Candidatus Aerophobota bacterium | reverse complement strand
TTTAGCTGCCCGCCGAGTGTGTTCTCCATAAGGTGAGCGGCGAGTAGGCGGGTCTATGAGTTCTAACGTTTGGGTTCTTTACGGATGTGTTTTGCAAAAAGTAAGGAGAAAGGTAACTGTGAGGCGAAATATCTTATGTAAGACCTTGTTTATAATCAGGGAAGTCCCCAGGCGGACAAATCTACCAGGCCACAGTAGCAGGATAAAAGTAGAACTAAGCCGCCACCGTTGGAGAACACCGAGGGAAAGGGCAGCAATTATATTTTTCAGAGCTCTCTCTGAGGATAATAGTTGACGGGATGGTAAAGTTTACTATAATAATGTGCAAAGTTTTTAATATAAGTAATTGAATAAAGCATGAGGTAAAAATGCAAAAGTGTGTCTATTTTTTTGCCAAAGATGAAGCTGATGGCTCATCTAAGATGAGGAATCTTTTAGGGGGAAAAGGAGCAGATTTAGCGGAAATGGCTAACTTAGGAATCAGGGTTCCACCTGGCTTTACCATTTCTACAGAGGTTTGTACTTATTATAATGAAAAGGGAGAGTATCCTGCGGGTTTAGATGGGCAGATAAAAGAAAATTTAAAAAAATTGGAAACCGCTACGGGAAAAAAATTTGGAGATGCGGATAATCCTTTGCTTGTTTCTGTAAGGTCTGGAGCAAGGGTATCCATGCCCGGAATGATGGATACTGTTTTAAATCTTGGCTTAACTGATAAAAGTGTAGAAGGAATTGTTAGGAGGGTCACTAATCCCAGGTTTGCTTTTGATTCCTATCGTCGCCTTTTACAGATGTTTGGTAATGTTGTTTTAAAAATTCCCGGCGAGAAGTTTGAGGAGACTATTGATAGAAAGAAAGAAGAGAAGGATGTGAAAGATGATATTGAGCTCACCATAGATGACCTTAAACAGCTGATTGAAGAATTTAAAAGAATAGTGAAAGAGGAAACCGGGGACGATTTTCCCCAGGATGCGGTTAAACAACTTGCCATGGCTATTGAGGCTGTTTTTAATAGCTGGAATAACAAAAGAGCCATTGAGTACCGGAGAATACACAATATTCCCAACCACTGGGGAACTGCGGTTAATGTACAGGTTATGGTTTTTGGAAACATGGGGAGTGATTCAGGCACAGGTGTAGGTTTCACCCGGGACCCGGCTACAGGTGAAAAAAAGATGTATGGGGAATACCTTTTAAATGCCCAGGGAGAGGATGTAGTTGCTGGAATAAGGACTCCCAGGCCTATTTCCCGCTTAAAAGACGAGATGCCCGAAGTTTATGAAGAACTGGAGGGAATTACCCAGCGTCTGGAAAAACATTACAGGGATATTCAGGATTTTGAGTTTACTATAGAAAAAGGGACCCTCTATATTCTGCAGACACGCTCAGGCAAAAGAACTGCCCAGGCCGCTGTTAAAGTTGCTCATGATATGGTTAAGGAAGGACTCATCAGCAAGAAAAAGGCTATTTTAAGGATAGATGCAGCTCAGATAGAAAAGCTTTTGCATCCGCGTATAGACCCTGATGCCAGAGTTGAAGTTTTAGCTAAAGGTCTTCCTGCGTCTCCCGGGGCAGCAGCGGGCATCGTCGTTTTTGATGCTGATAGTGCAGTTAGGTTTGTGAATAAAGGAGAAAAAGTTATTTTGGTACGCAGGGAAACCTCTCCTGAAGATATTCACGGAATGGCAGTAGCTCAGGGTATTTTAACTTCACGCGGAGGTATGACCAGTCACGCAGCAGTCGTAGCCCGGGGTATGGGTAAACCCTGTATTGCTGGTTGCGAGGCAATAAAAGTAGATGAAGCAAAAGCTATGTTTACTGTAAATGGCGTTGTCTTTAAGGAAGGTGACTACATAACCATAGATGGGTCTTTGGGTCAGGTGATAAAAGGTCAGGTATCCACAATAGAGCCCAAGTTGGGTGAGGAATTTAAGGAACTTCTTGGATGGGCGGACGAGGTAAGAGTCATGGGAGTCAGGGCTAATGCAGATACTCCTGATGATGCAAGGATTGCCCGGGAGATGGGGGCTGAAGGTATTGGACTTTGTCGCACAGAACATATGTTTTTCGGAGAAGAGAGACTTCCCTATGTGCAGCGTATGATTCTTTCAGAGTCGGATGACAAAAGAAGAAAGGCTCTGGAAAAGCTTGAGCCCATACAAAAAGAAGATTTCAAGGGTATACTGAAAGAGATGCAAGGTTTGCCGGTAATCATTAGATTGTTAGACCCTCCCTTGCATGAGTTTTTACCTAATCACGATGAACTGCTGGTGGAAATAACAAAACTTAAAGTTCAAAATGGAGACGAAAAAGAGATAGAAAAAAAAGAGAAACTTTTGCGCCGCATTGAAGATTTAAGAGAAACGAATCCCATGTTAGGTCACAGAGGCTGCAGATTGGGTATAACGTTTCCTGAAATTTACCATATGCAAGTAAGAGCTATTTTCGAGGCAGCGGCTGAACTTACGAGAGAGGGCGTAAACGTTTTGCCCGAAGTTATGATTCCTTTAGTCATGGAAGACAAAGAGTTCTCGCTATTAAAAGAGGATGTGGTTGGAATAGCAAAAGAGGTTATGGAAAAAGAGGGGGTTGACTTTAAGTATAAAGTGGGTACAATGATAGAGCTTCCTCGCGCCGCACTTTGTGCAGATAAAATAGCGAAGGTAGCTGATTTTTTCTCTTTTGGGACCAATGACCTTACGCAAACCACCTTTGGTTTTAGCCGTGACGATGCAGAAGGAAAGTTTCTCCATGTTTATCTGGAGAAAAAGATACTGAGAGATGACCCTTTCCAGGTTTTAGACCAGGAGGGAGTTGGTCAACTTGTAGCTATGGGGACGGAGCGAGGTAAAAAAGCAAATCCCAATTTAGAGGTTGGTATTTGCGGAGAGCATGGAGGTGAACCGTCTTCAGTTAAATTTTGCTATTACAACGGTCTTGATTATGTGAGCTGTTCACCTTATCGGGTGCCTATTGCCAGGATAGCAGCGGCTCAGGCGAAACTGGAACAAGAGTAAAAAGCAAAAAGAAAAGTGGCAACTTTTCAAAAAGGAAGGGGTTGTCATTTTTGTTTTTATTTTATATAAATATTGTGGGCAAAAAAATCCATAACAGCTAAACTACCAAAGGCTAACAATTAAAAACCCACAGCTAAGATGGGGGAGGTGCCAGAGTGGCCAAATGGGGCGGGCTGTAAACCCGTTGGCAATTGCCTACGATGGTTCGAATCCATCCCTCCCCACTTTGCTTTATTTTGCCCACGTGGCTCAGGGGGAAGAGCGCATCCTTGGTAAGGATGAGGTCACCGGTTCGAATCCGGTCGTGGGCTTTTTTGAAAAATAGCTTAACATAAGATTTCAGATAAGGAAAATAAGGAGGATTAAAATATGGCAAGACAGAAATTTGTGAGGACGAAGCCGCATGTTAATGTTGGGACAATAGGACATGTAGACCATGGGAAAAGTACTTTAACTGCAGCTATAACAAATCTTTTAGGCAAAAAAGGATATGCTACGCCTACAACTGTAGATGAAATTGATAAGGCTCCTGAGGAAAAAGAAAGGGGTTTGACAATTAGTATTTCGCACATCGAGTACCAGACAGATAAAAGACATTATGCTCACATTGACTGCCCCGGGCACGCTGACTATATAAAGAATATGATTACAGGTGCTGCTCAGATGGATGGGGCTATTCTGGTTGTTTCTGCTGCTGATGGAGCTATGCCTCAGACCAGGGAACATATTCTTCTGGCAAGGCAGGTTAATGTTCCAGCAATTGTAGTGTTTTTAAACAAAGCCGACCAGGTTGAAGATAAAGAGCTGCTTGAGCTTGTGGAACTTGAGGTAAGAGAGCTTCTTTCTAAGTACGAGTTTCCTGGTGACGATGTCCCGGTTGTTACAGGCTCAGCACTGAAGTGTCTGGAGTGTGGTTGTGGAAAAGAAGATTGTCCGCATTGTGGTCCCATCTGGCAGATTTTAAATGCTATAGACGAACATATACCGGAGCCGCTCAGGGATGTTGACAAACCGTTTTTACTTGCAATAGAGGATATTTTTACCATTACGGGTAGAGGAACTGTGGTTACCGGTAGAGTGGAAAGAGGTAAAATCAAGGTGGCGGACCAGGTAGAGATAGTGGGAATGTCAAAAGAGATAAAGAAAACTGTAGCTACTGGTTTAGAGATGTTCAGGAAAACATTGGATGAATCTCAGGCAGGCGATAATATCGGTGTTTTGCTCAGAGGAATAGAAAAAGATGAGGTTAGCAGAGGTCAGGTGCTGGCAGCTCCTTCTTCCATAACTCCACATACTACCTTTGAAGGGAATGTTTATGTATTAACTAAAGAGGAAGGAGGGCGTCATACTCCCTTCTTTGAAGGTTATAGACCACAGTTTTATTTTAGGACCACTGATGTAACCGGAGACGTATCTCTTCCTGAAGGTGTAGAGATGATAATGCCGGGTGATAACGTGGTCATGACTGTAAAGTTAATTATTCCCATTGCCATGGAGGAGGGTCTAAGATTCGCTATACGTGAAGGTGGTCATACTGTAGGGGCAGGTGTGGTAACCAAGATAATAGAGTGAGGAAGGATTTATTAAATTGGCAGAGATTGTTACTTTAATGTGCACCGGGTGCAAGGCGAGAAATTATGCTACTTCGCGAAACAAAAAGACATCCTCTTTATCTCTTAAAAAGTATTGCAGATTCTGTCGTAAGCATACCCTCCACAAAGAAAAGTAGGTCCGTAGCTCAATTTGGTTAGAGCACCGGATTCCAAATCCGGCGGTTGCGGGTTCGAGTCCTGCCGGGCCTGCCAGTGGTTGTTTTTATGTAACAGGTAAGTTTCCCTGAAAATGAACCACTTTTATAAAAGCTAAACTGTTACTGACGGAGGTTAAATGAATAATAAAATAAAAATTTTTCTTAAGTCTGTAAGGTCAGAAGCTAGTAAGGTAACCTGGCCATCAAGAAAGGAAATCGTGAGATCTACTATAGTTGTAATTGTGGCTATAATTATTTTTGCCATTGTCATTGGGGGAATAGATATATTTTTTGTGCAACTTTTAGGTTTTCTTGTGGGATAAAATGGCTAAGAAATGGTATGCAGCCCATACATATTCTGGACAGGAGGATAAAATAAAGACTAATCTGGAGCAGAGGATTGAGTCTTTTGGTGTTAAAGATAAAATCTCTCAGATATTAATTCCCAAGGAGAAGATAGCTGAAGTTAGAAATGGAAAAAAAAGGATATTTAAGAGAAAATTTTTCCCCGGTTATATTCTAATCCAGGCTGAGATGGATGATGAGACAAAGTATGTTATATCTGGAACTCCAGGGATTACTGGATTTGTAGGCTCGCAAAGTCAACCTGTTCCCTTGCAGGAGAAGGAGGTGCATCATATAGAATATAGAATGGGACTTTTAGAGAAAAAACCTAAACCTGGAGTAGTTTTTGAGGTAGGGGAAACTATCCGCATAAGCAGTGGTCCTTTCACCAATTTCCAGGGAGAGATAATTGAGGTTAATCCTCAACAACAGAGGTTAAAAGTTTTGGTTTCCATTTTTGGAAGAGAAACTCCCGTAGAATTAGAATATGTTAATGTGGAGAAGTTATAATGGCTAAAAAACCTGTTATGGCTCAGGTAAAACTTCAAATACCGTCGGCGAAAGCTAATCCAGCTCCTCCGGTGGGACCAGCTCTTGGACAACATGGTGTAAATATTATGGATTTTTGTAAGGCTTTTAATGAACGCACAAAAGACCAGGGGGATATAATTATTCCGGTGGTAATTACCATATACAAGGACCGCTCTTTTGCCTTTGAGTTGAAAACTCCTCCTGCTTCATCTCTTTTGAAAAAGAGAGCTGGAATAGAGAAAGGCTCAGGGGAACCTAACAAAAAGAAAGTCGGGAAGATTACCAGAAAGGATATTGAAGAGATAGCTAAAATTAAATTAAAAGATTTAAATGCATACGATATTGAGGTTGCCATGAGAATGATAGAAGGAACAGCCAATAATATGGGATTAGAGATTGTAGAGGAGTAAGCTATGCCGAGGAGAGGGAAAAAATATTTAGAGATGCAGAAAAATTTAGAGAAAAGGGAATGCACTCCCGGGGAAGCTGTGGCAATTATAAAAAAAGTGTCTAATAACCGCAGGTTTGATGAGACAGTGGATGTTGCAGTGGCTTTGAATATAAAACCGAGGGAAAAAGGTGAAAGAGTAAGGGGAACAGTAATTCTTCCCGGAGGTTTGGGAAAAAAGATAAAGGTTTTAGTTTTTGCCGCTGGTGATGAGGCTGAGGAAGCGAAAAAAGCTGGTGCAGATTACATTGGAGGAGAAGACTTTATTGAAAAGATAGAAAAAGGGTGGCTTGATTTTGATGTTGTAGTTTCTACACCCCAGTTGATGAGAGCAGTGGCGAGACTTGGCAAACTCCTTGGCCCCAAAGGACTTATGCCTTCCCCCAAGGTAGGCACAGTGACCGATACCCCGGGTAAAGTTGTGGAAGAGCTTAAGAAAGGCAAAATAGAATATAGAAATGATGCTACAGGTGTTATTCATGCTCCTATTGGCAAGGTATCTTTTGAAGAAGGGAGACTTTTGGAAAATTTCCACACTTTAATAAAAGCTGTTGAAAACGATAAACCTCCCACAGTAAAGGGAAGGTATATTAAAAGTGTTTATCTTTCCTCCACTATGGGGCCGGGGGTAAAGGTGAAGTGGTTAACTCAAGGAAGATAAGGCCATGATGAAAGTTGAAGAGAAAAGACAAATAGCAGGGTGGATAAAGGATAATCTCCTTGAAAGTTCAGCAAGCTTCCTGGTTGATTATCGTGGTTTAAAAGTAGATGAGGTTACAGAGTTTAGAAGAAAATTAAGAGAATCAAAAGCTTCATTTAAGGTTGTAAAAAATACTTTAGCTAAAAGAGGAGCTGGAGGAGCTGATTTGATGGGTCTTGAGCCTCTTTTTGTTGGGCCTACTGGTATTGTTTTTATTCAGCAGGATGCTGTAGCAGTAGCCAGGATACTTAAGAGGTTCATGGATGAGCATCCTAATTTGAAGATCAAAGGAGGAGTTCTTTCCCGAGATTTAATTGATGCAGAGAAGATAATTTCTCTGGCCAGCTTGCCCGATAGAGGTACTTTGCTGGCCGAGTTTTTATCGCAGCTTAATGCACCTTTAATTACATTTATGACAGCTTTAATATCGCCTGTTCAAAATTTTGTATTTGTCATAAATAACATTATTGATGAGAAAAAAGGAGGAGCATCAATGGCAACCGTACCTAAACAGGAAGTTAAACAAGAGGTTAAAGAAAAAAAAGAAGATAGAAAAAAGATAATTATCAGGGAAATTGAACAGATGAATATTTTAGAGTTATCTGAACTTGTTAAGGAACTGGAGGAAAAATTTGGAGTGAAAGCATCTGCCCCTCAGATAGCTGCAAGCGCCGCACCTTCTGTGGAAAAGGAAGCTGAGGAAGAGAAGGTGGAATTTGATGTGATTCTTTCCGAAGTTGGGGATAAAAAAATCCAGGTTATTAAAGAAATCAGGAAGCTTACCTCACTTGGACTTAAAGAGGCAAAGGACCTTGTTGAGTCTGCTCCCCAGCCTGTAAAGCAGGGCATTAATAAAGAAGAAGCACAGAAGATGAAAGAGATTCTGGAAACGGTAGGAGCCAAAGTAGAGTTAAAATAATAAATTAAAATAAAATAAAAGATAAGGGGTGTTTTTGTATGGAAGTTGCATTAAAAGAAAAAAAGAAAGTCAGGGAGTTTTCTAAATATTCCTCTTTAATGGAAATTCCCGATCTTTTAGAGACGCAACGCTCCTCTTACCAGGAATTTCTTCAGCAGGATGTTACACCGGAAAAGAGGGAATATAAAGGGTTAGAGGTTGTTTTCCGGGATATATTTCCCGTGGAAAGTTACAATGGAAAAATATCTCTGGAGTACGGAGGGTATCGATTTGCTGAACCTCGTTATAGCCCCGAGGAGACCGAGGAAAAAGAGCTGACCTATGCCATCCCTCTTTATGTTAAACTCAGGTTGAACAAAAAAGAGACAGGTGAGGTAATTGAACAGGAGGTTTATCTGGGGGATATCCCGTTAATGAATGAAAGAGGAAGTTTTATTATAAATGGAACGGAAAAGGTAGTGGTCAGTCAAATTCAACGGACCCCCGGAGTTTTTTTTGAAGAAACTGCAACCATCTCAAATGAGGGAAAAGCACTGTACCGGGCCCGGATTATTCCCGAGAGAGGTAACTGGCTTGATCTTGAGTTCAAAGATGACTTTTTGTATATGCGGATTAACCGGGGAAGAAGATTTCCTGCCACTTTATTCTTAAGGGCATTTGGTGCATCCCCAGAGGGAGTTTTGAAGCAAATAGAGCATACTACCGATAGAGAGATATTAAAAAATACTTTTGAGCAGGATAGTGCTGAATCTACTAAAGATGCTCTTCTTAAAATATATCACCAGCTAAGACCTGGTAGGCCACCTGTGTTTGAATCAGTGAAGGAAGTATTTGAGAGAACTTTTTTAAATCCACGCTACTACAATCTTGGTAAGGTAGGTCGTTTTCAGATTGACCAGGAGTTAGGTCTGGACACAGGATGCCATCTCATGGTTTTGAGGCTACAGGATTTAATAGGTGTGGTGAAACGCCTTCTTCAGATTAACCGTGAAATTACTCAAATTGAAAGTATAGACCATTTAGCATATAGACGGGTAAGAGGAATTGGTAAGCTTTTAGGAGAGCAAATTAGAATAGGGCTTGCCCATCTTTCTCGAATAGTCCAGCAGAGAATGAGTATCCAGCCTCCTGAAACTATTACTCCCCGCTCTCTGGTTAACACGAGAGCCTTGAGAGGAGCAGTACAGAGCTTTTTTTATACCGGACAGCTTTGCCAGTACCTGGACCAGACCAATCCCCTATCGGAGTTAACTCACAAACGAAGATTATCTGCTCTTGGTCCCGGAGGTTTATCCAGGGTTCAGGCTAAGGAAGAGGTAAGGGATATACATTATACCCATTACGGGAGAATTTGCCCTATTGAAACTCCCGAGGGACAAAATATCGGTCTTATTACCTCTCTGGCTATCTATGCTCGGGTTAATGAGTTTGGTTTTCTTGAGGCACCTTACCGCAAAGTAAAAGATGGCATAGCTACGAAAGAAGTTGAATATCTTTCTGCCAGAGAAGAAGACAAATACTATATTGCGGGATGTAATGCAGTGGATAAAAAAGGCAGGTTTATTAAACCCCTTGTTATAGCTCGCTATCGGGGTGAAATACTTGCTGTTCCTACGGAAAAGATAAACTATATAGATATTTCCCCTAAACAGATAGTTAGTGTGTCCGCATCTCTTACCCCTTTTCTGGAACATAACGATGCCAATCGTGCTTTAATGGGCTCTAATATGCAGCGTCAGGCTATTCACCTGGAAAACCCTGAAGAGCCTTTAGTTCAAACCGGGATGGAAGGTAAGGTAGCTGAAGATTCCCGCATTGCCCTAAGAGCAAAAAGGGATGGAGAAGTAATTTATGTAGATGCCAGTAAAATAATGGTAAAACATCCTGCGGGGATTGATACCTATCCACTTGTTAGATTCAAAAGGTCCAATCAAAGAACTTGCATTGACCAAAGGCCTATAGTTAAAAAAGGTGAGAAGGTAAAAAAAGGTGATTTTATCACAGATGGCCCGACAATACGCAATGGAAAACTTGCTCTTGGTAGAAATGTTCTTGTAGCTTTTATGCCCTGGGAAGGTTATAATTTTGAAGATGCAATTGTAGTGAGTGAAAAATTTGTGAAAGAGGACTTTTTTACCTCTATACATATAGAAGAGTTCCAGGTAGAGGCAAAAGACCTTCGGTCTGGAGTTGAGGAGATAACCTCTGATATTCCTAATGTTGATGAGACTGCCCTCAGGAATCTTGATGAAAAAGGGATAACAAGAATTGGAGCAGAGGTATCTGCAGGGGATATTTTGGTGGGAAAAGTGACTCCTCAGGTGGAAGTAAAGTTAACTCCTGAGGAAAGACTTTTAAGAAGCATTTTTGGAGAAAAAGCTCAGAGGGTAAAAGATAACTCTCTTAGAGTTCCTCACGGAATTGAAGGAAAGGTGATAAAAGTTAAGGTTTTTTCTCGTGAAAGGGGTGATGACCTATCTCCTGATGTGCGAGACAGAGTTAAGGTCTATGTGGCTGTCAGAAGAAAGATAGGTGTTGGAGATAAGATGGCAGGGCGTCATGGAAATAAAGGTGTTGTAGCTAAAATAGTGCCTGAAGAAGATATGCCTTGTCTTCCTGATGGAACGCCAGTTGAAGTGGTTCTAAATCCTCTGGGTGTGCCTTCCCGAATGAATGTGGGGCAGATTTTTGAGCTTCACTTAGGATGGGTGGCAAAAAAGATGGACGCAATTATGGTGACCCCCGTATTTGAAGGACCAAAGCATGAGGAGGTAAGGAGTCTTTTAAAGGAGGCAGACCTGCCAGAAGATGGTAAGATAATTTTATATGATGCTCGCACAGGAGAGCCTTTTGATCGCCCTGTAGCTGTTGGGTATATGTATATGATGAAGCTTGTTCATATAGCTGAGGAAAAGCTGCATTCTCGCTCCACGGGGCCTTATGCTTTAATTACACAACAACCTCTCGGAGGAAGATCCAGACAGGGAGGACAGCGATTTGGTGAGATGGAGGTGTGGGCACTGGAAGGGTATGGAGCTGCTTACACCCTGCAAGAAATGCTTACCAGTAAATCCGATGACCTTTTAGCCAGGACAAAGATGCACGAAAAAATAATAAAAGGTGAGAATACTCTTGAAACAGAAACTCCTGAGTCCTTAAAAGTTTTGGTTAAGGAATTTCAATCACTTGGTCTTTCTCTTGAATTCTGGAAGAATGGAAAAAGGTACTCTATTAAAGATATGGAAAAAGAAGGAGAAAATGAGGAATAACCAGTTTT
>JACUUP010000040.1 GCA_014859225.1 Candidatus Aerophobota bacterium | reverse complement strand
AAGCTCCTTGACATATTGGGAAAATGTGCTATAATGTATACACTGATATGGCTACTATTCAAAAAAGAAAGTCTAGGGGGTATACCTACTGGAGTATTGTTGAGTCTCGTCGGGTTAACGGTAAACCAAGACCGGTTATTCTTGAGTACCTGGGAACGGCTGAGGCTCTTCTCAAAAGACTTAAAGAAGGTCATCCCAGCAAAGTCAAAACTTATGAGCATGGTCTGGTGAGAACGATGCTTAATATCGCCGAAGAGATGGAGATTGTATCTACCATTAACCGACATATTGAAGATAAAAGAGTGCGGGATGGCTTTACCGTTGGTGCATCAATTCTTTTGGCGGCTCTTGGCAGAGTAGGCAAGCCTACCAGCAAAAGAGGCTGGTATGAAGGCTGGGCCAGGCATACCAGTCTTTCCTATCTTTTGGGGAAATCTTTGAGTAAACTGGATTCTCAACACTTCTGGGATCAAATGGAAGCAGTTCCTCAAGAAACAATTCCCCTCATTGAAGAGGATATCCTGGAGCTCATCTTGCGTAAATACACAATAAGTCTTGATTCTGTGCTCTTGGACATGAGTAATTTCTTCACCTACATTGCCTCGACTAACCAACACTCTTCTCTTGCTCAAAGAGGCAGAAACAAACAAAAGAGGATGGATCTTAAGCAATTCGGATTATTACTCCTCCTCTCACGCCAGGACCATCTTCCTCTTTTCCACAGGGTTTACGCAGGCAATCTCACTGATAGAACCGTCTTCCAGAAAAACTTCCATGAGATCTTGGACAGATTCAAGAGGCTTTGTGGCCAACTGGAGGAGCTAACTTTGATTTTCGACCAGGGTAGTAACACCAAAAAGACCCTCAAGGAGGTTGCAGAAAAGATTCACTTCGTGGGTGCCCTATCCCCTCATCACCACAAAGACCTCATTCATAAGGCCAATCATCATCTTGGAACTGTAAGAGTTGGTGATCGCAGCATCCAGTGTTATCGAACCCGAAGGACGATTTGGAATTTCGATCTTACCTGTGTGGTCTATATTTCCAAGAAGCTTTACGAAGGACAGGTTCGAGGTCTGGAGCAGGATGCTAAGAAACTGTTGGTTAAACTAAACGAGCTCAAAGAAAAACTAAGACTACCAACGAAGAAAGGAAAGAAAAGAACTGCTGCTGCCACCAAGAAGAAAGTTACATCATTGATAAGCTCTCCTGCTCTGCGAGAGCTCATTCACTGGAAGCTGTATCCCCTCAAAGAGGATGCCTTTGATCTAACCTTTCAGTTTGATGAGGAAACGTTTACTCATCTTAAGGAAAACTGGCTGGGACGTCGCATCATCATTACTAACCGACATGAGTGGAGAACGGAAGAAATCATCCTCACCTATTGGGGTCAGTCTCACCTGGAGGCTACTTTCAAACGCTTGAAGAATCCATACCACCTGGCTCTACGACCACAGTACCACTGGACGGATCAGAAGGTAAAGGTCCATGCCTTTATCTGCCTTTTAGCTTTTCTTTTGGTTATGATTGCCCACAAAAAAGCCAAGGAAAAGCTTTCGTTTACTGAATCAGTGGATACCTTATTAGAAAAGCTCTCTTCTATTAGGCTGGCAACCTTCATTGAAAGACCTCTTCAAAAAACAAAAGGGAAATACCGGGCGATCTACCGTCTGGAAGATATGGACAAAGATGTTGAGCCACTCGCTGAAGGGATGGGGATAACAGAAAAGAGATTAAAAAGAACTAAGCACTTCAGTGTATACAATTCATAGAACGACCTAAGCTAATGCTAGTGTTGCATTGCGTGTTTTTGTGGTCAATGATTTAATAAACTCACGCTAGAAAGGGTGAGATATTCAAGTGTAGGAATTGTGGCTACACACAGGATGCGGATTATAATGCGTCTTTGAATATCTTGAATCTTGGAATAACCCAGCAGTCTATGGTTGCTGGAAGTGCGAAAGTTAATCAAATACATATTCACCTATAGTGAATATTATACCAGGAGGATGCTATGGGTTTAATTATTATAGCCACAGGCAGCATTGCAGCTCTGGCCGCTTTTTTTGCTATAATGCTTTCTATAGCTCACAGTAAGCTAAAAGTAGAGGAAGACCCCCGTGTGGAAAGATTACTTGAGGCTCTACCGGGTGTAAATTGTGCAGCCTGTGGTTTTGCTTCCTGCCGTGCTCTTGCGGAAGCAGCTGTCAAAGGAGAGGTGGAGGTTGGCTCCTGTGTTGTAGGAGGGAACGATGTGGCGGAAAAAATTTCCCGGATTATGGGAGTAAAAGCTAAAGTAGTGGAGAAAAAATTAGCTTTTGTTAGATGTGGGGCAGGGAAATCAGAACGAGAGAAAAAGGCTATTTATCAGGGAGTTGAAACCTGTAGAGCAGCAAATCTGGTTATGGGGGGAGAGGTTGCTTGTTCTCACGGATGTCTGGGGTTTGGTGATTGTCAGAGAGCCTGTCCCTTTAACGCTATTAAGATGCTGGACGGTCTTGCTCATATTGATTTTTCTCTTTGCACAGGATGTGGTAGGTGTGTTCAGGTTTGTCCCCGCAACATAATAGTTCTGGAAAAATTTAATGATTTAAATTATAGGGTAAAATGCTCATCTCTGGATAAGGGCAAAAAAGCCCGTGAGGTTTGTAAGAAATCTTGCATAGCCTGTGGTCGTTGTGTGAAATCCTGTCCTTATGATGCTTGCTGGATGGACAACAATTTAGCCCGTATTGATTCAAGAAACTGTCAGGTTTGTGGGATATGTGCTCTTGTTTGTCCAACTGGTGCAATAGTTGAGCTTGAAAATTCAGGCAAAAAATGAAACCTTTAAAATCTTTAATTTCTCTGGAAGAGGGGAAAAAAATACTATTTTCTCATATAAAGCCAGTTGAGAAAGTAGAGAAGCTTCCTCTCACCCAGGCTAATAAAAGAGTTCTTTTTAGGGATGTGGTAGCTTCCATAAATGTTCCTCCTTTTAACCGGGCGGCAATGGATGGTTATGCAGTTAAAGCTCACAATATCTACTCTGCACGGAGTATGGAACCGGTAAGGTTAAAGCTGGCAGGTTCTATTTCAGCGGGCGAGTTTTGGGAGGGTGAGTTAAAAGATGGGGAATGCCTTCAGATAGCTACTGGTGCACCTGTTCCTTCCGGGGTGGATGCTGTGGTTATGGTTGAGGATACAGAAAAAGATGATGGAAATTTTATTAAATTCTATCGTCCTGTTTATCCAGGAGCTAATATATCATCTGCGGGTGAGGATATTAAAAAAGGACAAAAGGTATGTTTGCGGGAAGATTTATTAACCCCGGCTAAGGTTGGAGTGCTGGCAGCTCTGGGTGAAAAAGAAGTGGAGGTTTTTGTTAAACCTCTGGTGGCTATAATTCCCTCGGGTGATGAGATTATCTCGCCAGGTGAGCCTTTGGAGAAAGGGAAAATTTATGATGTAAATTCTTACACTCTCTTGGCTCTGGTTGAGGAAAATGGTTGCAGGGTTATTTTAAAGCCAAAACTGACAGACAATATTGATGATATTATTAAAGGTATAGAAAATGCTCTTTTGGCAGACCTTATAATTATTACAGGGGGAAGCTCTGTAGGGGAAAGGGATTTAATTTTAGAAGCTATTTTACAGACGAAAGGAGAGTTTTTGTTTCATGGTATCGCTGTTAAACCTGGTAAACCCACCCTTGCCTGTTTAGTGGGAGAAAAACTTGTCCTGGGAATGCCAGGATATCCTACTTCCTGTCTTACCAATGGTTATGGATTTGTTGTCCCTCTCATCAGAAAGTTATCTCATCTTCCTCCCAAAAAAGAGATGTTGATAAAAGCTCCTCTTTCAAGAAGAATAACCTCCACGCTTGGCAGACATCAATTTTTGCCGGTAAAGCTAACTAATGGATGGGTTGTTCCTGTATTTAAGGAATCAGGTGCCATAACAAGTATGTCCGAGGCCGAAGGTTACATAGAAATACCAGCTAATGTTGACCTCCTGGAAAGAGGAGACGAGGTAGAGGTAAAGCTTTTTTAAAAAAAATACCTACATATGCAAAGCTCTTCCCTCTGCATCAAGAGCTGCTTCTCTTATAGCCTCACCCAGCGCGGGATGGGGATGAACGGTATCAATTATCTCCTGTGTGGTGCTCTCCAGATTAATAGCCAGGACTCCTTCCAATATCAGGTCAGTAGCTTGTGGTCCCAAAATATGAACTCCAAGAATTTCCTTTGTTTTCGCATCACATACTATTTTTACCATACCCTCTCTTTCTCCATAAACTATTGCTTTTCCATTAGCCATAAAGGGATATCTTCCAACTTTTACCCTGAAGCCTTTTTTCTTTGCCTCATCTTCAGTTAATCCAACTGCAGCCAGCTCCGGTATTGAGCATATAAATCGGGGAACAGCTGCATAGTTTATCTTAGATTCCTCTCCCATAGCATTTTCAGCAGCGACTTCTCCTTCCATGTATGCTACATGAGCAAGAAGATATCCACCAACTATATCTCCTGCAGCGTAAATGTTGGGTGTGCTTGTTTGCATATTGGAGTTAACCTTTATCCATCCTTTCTCATCAGTTTCTACCCCGATTTTTTCCAGTCCTAAATTTTCAGAATTTGGTTTTCTTCCAATAGATACAAGGATTTTTTCCAACACAATCACCTCTTTTCCCCCGGGAGTTTTTATTAGCCCTGAGTAGTTTTCTCCCTCTTTTTTTACAGAGGCAAGGGTGGATTGGGTAAAAATTTTAATTTTTCTTTTTTCCATAATTTCTTTTAACTTCTCAGAAACTTCGGCATCTTCTGTTGGAAGGATGCGGGGAAGCATCTCTACTATGGTTACCTTACTTCCTAAAATGCTGTAGATGTAGGCAAATTCTACTCCAATTGCTCCTGCTCCCACGATTAAAAGATTTTCAGGAATATTTCTTATATCCAGAGCTTCTGTACTGTTGATGAGTACATCCTCATCTGCTCCCGGCAAAGGAATACTTGAAGGATAAGAACCGGTAGCAATTATTATATTTTTAGCTTTTATTTCTTGCTCATCATCACCTTTAACCTGAATGGTTGATGAGTTTAAAATTTTTGCCTCTCCCTTTATCCACTGAACTTTGTTTTTCTTTAAAAGATATTCCACTCCTCCCACCAATCTTCCCACTATACGCTTTTTCCTTTCCATTAACTTTTTTAGATTAATCTCGCTATTTTCTACTTTCAGTCCAAATTCATCTGCTCTTTGAATAAGAGAAAAAATTTCGCAGCTTCTAATTAAAGCTTTGGTGGGAATACAGCCCACATTAAGGCAAACTCCTCCCAATTTGTCTTTTTCCACGAGGATAACTTTTCCTCCAAGCTGCGTTGCTCTAATAGCAGCCACGTAGCCTGCCGGTCCTCCTCCAATTATGGCAACATCAGCGCTTTGTTCATTGGTCATTTTTCATCTCCTTACCGTTAAAATTTTTTACCTTCTATCTCTCTTAGTTCTCTCTCACCCAGACCGAAATAATGTCCTATCTCATGCAGGACTGTTTTGATTACCACTTCCCGCCTTTTTTCTTCAGATGGGCATATTTTTTCAATTGAGCGGCGAAAAATCGTTATTCTATCAGGAGTGATACCACTATAGTATATGCCTCTTTTTGCCAGAGGGATGCCTTCATAAAGGCCAAGGAAAATAACAGGGCTTTTAGAGGGGTATATTCCTCTCAATTTTGCTGGAGGCTCATCCTCCACTACTATATGTATATTATCAAGTTTTTCTCTCAAAATGCGTGGTAAAGATTCCAGGGCCTCCTGGACCCATTGCTCAAGCTTATCCTCTTGTATCATTTTTCAGCCTGACTTTTTGCTAATTATATCCATATGGCGCAATTTTTCAAGCGAATATATATTTTCCTTTTTATGCAGTATTTGACGGGGCATCTTTTTCAGTGTAAGATACTAAAATGTAGGCTATTTTGGGAGCAAAGAAAAAATGCAGGGAGGTAAATCATGCTACATAGAAAAATCAACATCCAGAGGATGAAAAGCTTTACAGAAAAAGAGCTCATGGATAGAGCCTACCAGTTAGGGTTTGAATATGAGAAAACAAGGCATGTATGTTCCCAGTGTGTGGTAGCTGCCCTGGAAAAAATAATGGGAATTGAGGACGAAGCAATATTCCAGGCATCATATCCTCTGGGCGGGGGGCTGGGAAGCACTACAGAAGGGACATGCGGTGCTTTATCTGGAGGAGCTATGATTCTTGGTTATCTTTTTGGAAGAAACAGGCAGGAATTTGATAAGGGTGTATCTAACAAAGAAGCAACTTATTTTGCAAAAAAGCTTTATGAAAAATTTGTCCAGGAATATGGAAGTTGCAGATGCAAGGATGTTCAGATGAAACTGTTTGGAAGAAGTTTTGACTTCTGGGATGAGCAGGACAGGAAAGCTTTTGAAGAGGCGGGGGGACATAGCGATAAATGTCCTGTGGTGGTTGGCAAAACCTGTGCCTGGACCGTTAGTGTAATAAGAAATCAGCTCTTGTCTTAATTCTATATATATTTGAGTGTCAAATGTCCGGACCCGACCTCCCCTTTTTTCTTGCTTTTATCAATAATATGACTATAATTAGTTATCTTGGTGCATTGTATAAATAAAAATGAAAAGGGGTAGGTATGTCTTTCAAATTATTAGCCTGTGACCTTGATAAAACTTTGATGGATGAGGTTCCCATTTTACCTGATATAAAGGATTTTATAGTTAAAGTGCGCGGGAAGGGGATTAAATTTGCTATTAACTCCGGGCGTTATCTGAAGGATATTTTAGAAATTCTGTCCCAAAGCAAGGTTAGCTGTCCTGATGGTTATCCTGAAGCTATAGTTTCCGGCCAGGGAGTTTTTATCCATTACCTGAAAGGGAATCATTACGTGGAAGATAAACAATGGAACGAAGAAAGGGAAAAGGAATTGGAAATTTTATCACAGGAAATTGGCTGGAAAAGTAAATTGTGGGAGAAACTAATAGAAGAGAAGTTTAAGATAAAACCTGTCAAAAAAGAAATAGACCAGGGTGTATTCAGAGTTTTTTTTAACAGTGAAGAAGAGGCGGAAAAAATAAGGCAGGCTTTAATGAAAAATGGTGATTTTAAGTATACCGCTTTTATTAGAAACAGACATATTATCCTTGCTACTTTATCTACAACTCACAAGGGAAATGCTTTAATGAGAGTTGCTGAACATTTCAATATTTGTCCCTGTGAAATTTTGGCTATTGGTGACTCTCATAATGATGAGGATATGCTTGATGGGAGATATGGTTTTATTCCAGGGGCTCCTTCTAACGCTGAGGAGGGAATAAAATTACTGGTAAAAGCCAACAATGGATATGTTGCATCACAACCTGAAGGAATGGGAGTTGTTGAGATAGTGGACTATTTACTTGCAAAGAGCACGTAGGGGCAACTTTCCTGGTGTGTGGTTTTAGGCAGGCTCTAAGCCTCGCGGCTACCCGGTTTGCAATGACAGGCGAGACGCTTGTCCTACAGTATTTACTTTTACGCTCCAGGAATGTAACCCGATAAGGCTCTTGTCAGTCGAGATAAAGTATAGTATAATTTTAACAAAGTACTCTTTCAGGATGCGGGAGTAGCTCAGGGGTAGAGCATCAGCTTCCCAAGCTGAGGGTCGCGGGTTCGAATCCCGTTTCCCGCTCCAGTTTCCACCAACGTCTTTGTAAATACTCGCCAAACCACGTTGGCTGTGAGAAGAAATAAAAAAGGGAAAGAAATAAAAAAGGGGTCTGTCCCCTTTTTTGATGCTCTTACAGGTTGAGCGGTAAAAATCATCCATTTCTTGCTCCACCCAGCCGGTCCTGGGGTAGGAGAGCTTTGATTCCTCATAAGCATCGGCAATTAAATTTCCCTCCCTGTCAAAAATAGCTGCCTTTGTTCCTGTGGTGCCAAGGTCAACACCTATAAGGTAGAATTTTTCATCCATACTGGTCGCCTTTCTATGGGTAATGTAGCTTGCTAAAAAATGATTATAAGTCAGAGGTCATTTTTTCTTTGAAGAGCTATCTGCCACTCATAAACTATAGTTGAAGAGTATGCTGGGGGTTAAATTTTGCCTTGCAACTCTTTTTTAACTTTAAAGGCAATAATTATTGCTGCCATTAAACTAAGGCTCAGTAACATAAAAAAATATCTATATGCAACTACCGGCGTGGACAAATCCTTTCCAAAAAGGTCAAACAGAAATCCCGTTAGTGGCTGAAATACCATTCCTCCAAAAAAAGGCACCGTATTGACAATTCCCATTGCAGAGCCAAGATGCTCGTAGGGAAGAGTTTTTGAGTAAACCTTCAGGGTAAAAGCAAAAGCTATATTTGTAAGACCTAATATAAAAATACATAAAAAAATAGCAATAGGAGCAAGTATTGCGGTAGCAACAGTAAATATAAAATAAACCACCGCGGCACTAATAAAACCCATAAGGTAAAATAGCATTCCTAATTTGGTATCAAGCATTCTTCCTAAAACTAAAGAGCCAATAATGATTCCAATAGGTAATATGGTAATTATATTTGAAGCCGAAGTTCTGCTTAAACTGTATACGTCCATTAAAAAAGGAACTCCCCACACACCCTGAAATGACATAAGTGCTCCATAACTTAAAAACACTACACATAACATAAGCCTTATAACACGTATTTCAAAAGTAACCCTCAGAAGTTTTAACCATTGAACTTTATTAACGTTAGATTTTTGAGCACTGGTTGCCGGGCTTACATTTTGCGTAGATTTATGTTTATTTTGTTTATTTACATCCTCCCGGGAAGTTACTTCTTGAGGGTCATTTCTTACAATCATCCAGGTTAAAATAGCAAAGACAAAGGTAACTGCAGTAAATATCAATATGGCACCTCTCCACCCTGCTATAGAGACTAATTTTCCAAGAGGACCGGCAGCTAAAACTGCACCGCTATTGCCAGTTATCATAACAAAAGAAAAGACAAAAGCACGTCGCTTGATGGAGAACCATCTTGATATAAACCAGACAATGGGTATAAATACCCCTCCTGCACCTGCTCCAATAATGATTCTTGCTAAAAACGCAACCCAGAAATTTGTGGCAAGTGCAAATAGTGTACTACCCAAACCCATTAAAATAGCCGAGACAAATACTACTGTTCTTGGCTTCCACCGGTCAACCAGAATTCCAGCAAGAGGTTGAACTGCTGCGTAACTATAAAAATATGCACTTGCTAATAAACCGATGAGTGTACTGGAGACAGCAAAGCTATCAACTAAATCTGGCACAAGAACTGATGTACTCACACGATGAAAATAACTGAAAAAAAACACCATAATTATTACACTGAACCCCACCGTTCGTATAACATTTATATTTGTTAAAAAACGACAGTTGCGAAGTTTTTCTTTTTGCATATCGTCCATTCGGTTTTTAACGGAAATCACGAATTTTATTAATCGCCTATTTATAGTTAATTTAGTGGATTAGCTATCAGTTAAATCGTTATTAATAGGTGATTTGTTATTTGACAAAAGTGTAAGATTCTATTATAGTGATTCATAGCACTTTGAGCATAATGTTGCTCTCAAGGAGGCAGGTCTATGAATCACATTAAAGATATTCATCTGGTATTTGATGAGGAAAATCTCTCTAAATATGGTGCTTTTCCACTTTTAGCCTGGTTTATGCTTGATCTTATGAGAATAAGGGAGAAGCTCACAGTTGTCTCAGCCAAGCGCAAGAGGAATAACGTGAGAAAAGTCAAGCGCTATAAATGCACCTTCTCGGGAGTAGATATGTCCGTGGGGATAATTTGCACTATTTTACTTGGCATCAAGAGATTTGAAAAAATAGATGATCTCCTTCATACTGAAAAAAAACTTGCTGAGGTTATTGGCCTTGAGCGCTTCTTTGATAAGACCTATGCCCGGAAATTCTTGAGTGAATTCTCCCTTCCCCATCTAAGACAATTAGATGAGGTTAACCTGGCTATCTTGCGTGAGTTTGGTGATGCGGTGAAACAAACTGTGGTGGTCCTGGACATTGACCAAACCACTCACTCTCTGGAGAGCAAGCAACGACAGAAAGCTACCCGGGGTCGCAATGTCAAGAGAAGAGGGAAACCGTGCTATCAATGGAATGTTGGTTTCATCAACAATGAGATCATCTCTCAGAGATTGGCTGACGGCCGGGAGCATTGTAGCCAAAGTTTTATTCCCATCATTGAGGATGTGAGAAATAAAATTGCCCCCTCCTCCCTCATCGCCCGGGTTGATGGTGGGTATGTCTCTGCTGAGCGACTCAACTGGATCAAAGAGAACAACCTGCAGGTGATCACCTCTGTCAACTGGGATGATTTCCTCAGCAACAACAAGGACCTCCAGGTTGATGAGCTCACCTTTGAGCAGTTCTCCCTCAAAGGAGAAAAGCCAGATGAAGACAAGAAAATTCAAGTTGCCTCTGTGGGGGAGCGTAAAGTCTATAAGAAATCAGAATACAAGTTCCAGGCTGTATTAGTGAAAATTGAACAGGAGAAAATCCCCACCAAGAAAAGGCACAGACACGCTCGTTACGTAATTATCCATAACGTCGTAGGTCTTATTGGGGCAAGAAGTACCTTTGAGTTCTACCACCAAAGGCAAACAATCGAGAATTTCTTCAAGGAATCAAAGAATCCCTTTCATGCCGGGAAGATGCCTTCTCAGCGCTTTCGGGCTAATGAGGCTTATCTTCACTTTGTCTCTATCGCCTATAACATTTTTTCCATTTTTAAAAAAACTATCTGCCAAAGATATGGCAAGGATGCTCTCTGGAGACTTTTAGCGATAGAACCATCACTCATGCAATCCGAATAGAAGAAAAAGGAGAAAGAATTTTCACTTTACACATGAGCCAAGAATATAGATACAAAGCCGAATTAAATCTCATACTTAGAAATTTAAGGCATGCAATTACCTTGGGTAGAATACTGAATGATAGAGGCATTATCTAAGATAAGGGAAAAGTGCAATATTTTCGTGATTTCCGTTAA
>JACUUP010000226.1 GCA_014859225.1 Candidatus Aerophobota bacterium | reverse complement strand
CGGCTGAGGCAATGTAAAGACCTATCTCTTCGCCGTCAAGCTCTGCACCCATGGACAAAAATTCACCAATTTTTGGTCTCTGGTAACAGTGTTTTTTCCATGGCGTTAACTCCCCCCCTTAAAAGTCTTTTACAGGCGAGACGCCTGTCCTACCGGAGAATGAAATATTATTGCTCGCCCCTCAAGAAGGAAACCCTCAATGAGAATCTTTTGTAGTATGCTTGTGAAGCTATGGAATTTTTGCTCAAAACGGGAACTTCCAGACATTTTTTACCAGCTTTCTGCCAATATATTTATTCTTTGCCCTGCGGGCTATTCGTTTCGGGTCACCACTGGTAAGCTTTTCTATGTCATTAGACATACGGGCAAGCTGGTAGAGAAAACTTGTGCTTTTAGCCATGATAGCACCCCCTTTTCTTATTCTATGAAACGCTGTGCTGATAGCGAAAATCAAATATCAAATGCGAAAGACCTGACCTTCGGGTTATTCCCTGAAAAATGCGGTGCGAGCATCCATTTCAGAAAGGAAGTGGTCAAGTTCTTCTTTGAACTGCTGCTGGGTGAAGTTTCCGCTTAAGCTAATGAACACCACCGCATTGCCGTTACGAAGGCAGGCATTGATATCAGCAAAAGGGAAGGCATACTCAACTGTTTCTATGTGACCTTTGAGATTAACCACGTAGCAGTTATCCCCGAAATCCCGGGTGTATACTTCCACCTGCATGCGAGGTAGGTTCTTTTCCAAGTATGCAAGCTCCTCGTCCCACTCCTCTTCTACCTGCTGGAGCTCTTCGGCGTTTGATGCCTGGAGAGCTTGCAATTCTTCTTGCAGGCTGCGGATGGCTTGCTGTTTTTCCTGCTCAAACCTCTCACTTGTTTCCTGAATGCTCGTTGTTTGCTGCTGCTCTTTTCTTGCTATCTCATCCCGGATGGCTTTTTGCGCAGCGGTATCCTGGACGCTCTGCAGCCTCTCCTGGAGGTTCGCCATTTCAGCCTGGAAAGATTCCTCTATTTTATCTATCGCTTCCTGTTTCTGCTCGTCTATTTTCTCCGGAACCTGCTGCATCTCCTCTTTTAAGAAAGTCTCCATTTCTTCAAAGTGCTCTTTGAGTTGACTGAGCTCAGATTCTCTTTCCTTTTTGTACACCTCAATGGCAAAACTTGCAAGCTCGCCAAGTGCCTGGTTCAAACTATTCTGAAGGGGAGCTGCTTCTTCTTGCTCCAGGTCATCTATTGCCTCCCCCATCTTATCGCGGTCAAGCACCAGAAGTTTTACTGCCACCTGCCCGAAGTGAACCAGAGACGGGTCAGCATCCTCTGATGTGAGTGCTTTCCAGTTGTCGCATTTCGCATACACCATTTCGCTCATCCTTTTTATAAGGGATGCTTCCTGCAGGATTATTTGTTTTATTTGCTGAGAGCTCATCCCCTGGACGGGTTTTGCCAGAGGTGCAAGAAGTCTACCCAGAGAATATCCAGCTTCAAGCCCTTCTTCAGTAGCCAATTGCTCTTCTTCCATCATGTCCTGCATTAATTGTTGCATCTCCTGGAGGACCTCACAGGCAAGCTCCATTTTCCGGGCAAGCGAGGGGAAAAACTGTGCACGTTGCAGGAAAAGGATTGTAGCTGAGGAGATGTGTTCAGCACTGAGCGAGGATGCTAATCCTTGTTCAGCAATTTCCCGGGCAAGAGAGGCGATGAGAGAATCAAGAGACTTTTCCCGCTCATCAAGTGGCATTGCCAAAAGCAAGGAGATGTGCATATTCATCCCGGGGAGGATTTCTTCCTCCCCTGCGCTGGATAACCAGAAAGCATCCTCAGAATCAAATTTTCTCAAAGAGAAAGGAATCTGCCAGGGAAGAAGCCATCCAGGACCAAGCTCAA
>JACUUP010000039.1 GCA_014859225.1 Candidatus Aerophobota bacterium | reverse complement strand
TCTGCCATCGGTGGAGCCTATGCTGCAAGTGTGGGAGCTGACTTTCTATGTTATGTAACCCCGGGGGAGCACCTCAGACTTCCCACCCTAAAGGATGTAAGAGAAGGGGTAATTGCAGCAAGGATAGCTGCTCATGTGGGTGATTTGAGTAAAGGTGTAAAAGGAGCCTTTGAATGGGACCTGGGGGTGGCAAAGAGCCGTGAAAAAAGAGATTGGGAGAAGCTTATAAATAGTTCTATAGACCCTGAGCTTGCACATAAGATGCGGGATGCAGCTAAACCCAAGGTTGAAGATGTTTGCACTATGTGCGGGGAGTTTTGTGCCATGAAGATGGTAGAAAAAGCCCTGCGGGGAGACCGTTCTTTTGTGCTGTCCTGAGGTAAAGGGCAGCAATTGAATTTTTAGGAAACTGGAGTTAAGGGTTTGACTTTTAGAGTGCGGGACATTAAAATAAAGAAAAATAGGAGAAAGAGGGATTTATGTTTAAAACCAGGGTTAAATTTAATTACCGGGATTATCTTTCTCTTCCTGAGGATAAAAGATACGAAATCATAGAAGGAGAACTTGCTATGGTGCCATCTCCCGGATGGTCTCACCAGACCATCTCCATGAAGATTTTCCAGATTTTGGCTCAGTATGTGGCAAGCACAAATATTGGAGAGGTTCGCTATGCTCCCATTGATGTTATTTTTTCCGAGGAAAATGTTCTGCAACCGGATATTCTTTACATTGCTAAAGAACGCAGTGGTATAATAGAGGAAAGGGGTGTAGAGGGAGCGCCGGATCTTGTAGTGGAGATACTTTCTCATGCTACTCGCCAGAAAGATAAGGGGATAAAGCGGAAAATTTATGCCAAATACGGGGTCAAAGAATACTGGATTGTAGACTCTGAAAATAGAACTATTGAGGTAAGCTCTCTGGGAAAGAAAGGATTAGAAACAACTCAAGTATATCCAGAGGGAAGCACTTTTTCATCTCCTCTCTTAAAGGGATTTTCCTTTTCTGTTAAGAATATTTTTTAAGTTTGCCCTTATTTTTTTACCTTCCTTCGCCTGAAAGTAAAAACAATGCCTCCTATGATGAGAGGGAAAAAGGAAAGGTAGTAGAGAAAATTAACATTTTCTTTTTTTGCTAACCTTATCTCTCGTTCACTTCCAGAAATTATAGTATTTTCCTCTTTATCCTCAAGATAAATTCTGTAATCTTTTCTGGCAAGCTCCTCTGAAAGAATTAACTGCTGTCCTTCAAAAGTGGGTTTATCTCCCGGATACTCGGGGGCAAATTCAACAATATTATAGCCAAGCTCCGCTCCCGGAATCTGCTCCACCTTATAGGGTCTTTTATCTATACGCTCCAGCAGCCTGTCCTGGCTGTAGAATAAAAGATATACATTTTCCAGAGGTTGTGTATGAACCCACTTCCAGTTCTCTTTCATCCCTTCATTTTGAGGGTCAAGCAACTTGTTATGATAAAGCTCGTTATACTCATCCTGCTGATAGGGACGAAAGTAAAGCAAATTTCTTCCCGCAGCATAAATAGCATCCGCCGGGTCGTTACACTGCTCTTCTGCAGTCCAGCGATTGCCGGGAATTATCTCATAACCTACCCCTCCTCTTCTTCTTGCGGTAAATACAACAAGATTTTTTTCACTTCCCTCTACAATTGTTCCATCATCTGCTCTTAATCTTATCTCATATTCACCCACAGGAAGATTTATCACATAATTTCGGGTAGGTTCGGTAACATAAAAATCAGGTCCTGTAGGAGGCTCAGGTTCCCTCGGTATTTCAATGTCAAGTGGGCCTTCTTCCCCGGCTTCTCTTCTTTTTCTAATTTGCTCAAAAAACTCATCCATTTTCCTCGTATACTCGGCTCTTGCCTCATAGAATTTACTTAAAGCCTCGTAGTACTTATCCACTGCATCTTTATATCTTTTGTGCCATTCAGTTGCCTCCTCTGCAGTGTAAAATAAAGTTATCTCGGCCCAGTAACCTTCTGGATAAGAAAGGACGGTATCTTGTTTTTCTAACTTATCTATTAGTTTTCCATCTTTTAAAATCTCAAGAGTCCCTTGCATATCCTCATTTAAGGTTCTCCATCCTGCCATATATCTTGCGGTAATGGGCCAGAAATAAACCAGGGTTTTCTTGGCAGATAAGGCATTATCTTTATTAGCAATAAGATATATTGTATCTTCACTTTTAGGAACAAACCCCCCACTCCATCCTTTTCCATCAAATACATTAAAACTGTATACAAGCTGTTCCTGAAGCAGAGGAGCAAGACTTATAGCTGGTTTTTCCTCCTGTGTAAGTCCAGGCTGTGGCGTTAAAGTCAAAAAAACTAAAGCTGCGCAGGTTAACAAAAGATTTTTCAATTTCATGCTCTTACCCCCTTTGCTTTTAAAATATAGATGGAAGCGGTTAAAAAAACCACCGTATAGACAACTGAGTAAAGTATATTAAGTAAAAATGGTCTCATACTTCCAACTCCTATTGATTCCATTCCCCGGGAAAGATAGGAGAAAGGAGATACCCAGTTTACAAAATAATAAATTACATTGAGAGTTCGCTGCACATATATAAGCCAGGAAGAAAGGGCCTCAGAAGGGATGCCGCGGAACATATTTTGAAAAAACCAGATAACAAGAAAACCAATGAGTATTCCTATCAGCCACACTATGGAGCTTCTAACCTTTCCGGTTAAAGAGGATATGAAAAGGCCAAAGCTTATCACACACGAGGCAATAAATATAGAGACAAAAATTGCCTTTCCCAGAGCTACAGTAAATCCCAGGTTAGTTATAAGTGATACCCCGAAAAAGTAAACGGAAAAAAAACCTGCAATTATCAGGTATAAAAGCATATCTGTAAAATATTTCCCCAGAAGAAATGAGGAGGAAGAAACAGGTCCGTAAAATAAAACCTCTAATGTTCCCTGCTCTTTTTCTCGGGAGATGGAAACAGCAGATACTATCACCAGATAAAGTGATATAATAACCATGGATACAAAAAGCGGGAAGTTAAGGGGGTATGAAGAGATGAAAATATTATCTTCCCTTATTCCCTGAAGAAAATTTCTTAAAATAAGAGAGGAGACCAAAAAAGAGATGAATATCGCCACATAAAATCCCCATCCATATAAAGCAGATAAAAATTCCCTTCTGGTAAGTATCTTTGTGCTGTGTGTTGATAAAGAGATACCTCTTTCATTCATTATTTTTCCTCCTTATTCAAAAAAAAGTTTAACGTCACCTATTGTATCTTCAAAGTCCCCTTGCTCCAGGGTAACTTTCACGTCCAAAATTGCATATTTTCTATCTTCAAATTTCACCGCAACCTCATCCCATGGTAAAAATCCCTTATTTTTAGCAAGGTATTCTCCTGAGTCCCATAAATCCTTAACTTCCCCTTCAAATAACTTTTCTCCCTTTTCATAAGGCTCTTCCCTCCCGACTCTTTCCCGTAACGTGACATTAATTTTAATGGGAAGGCGGGGAAACTCTGTCATTCCAATTCGTTCACTGTCAACATACCTTATTTCTACAGTAATTCCCTCTTTTTCAGATTCGGTAAAGCAGATTATTCCTGTCAAATCGGGGATTTTATCTCCTTTTAAAGGTATATCAACTTCGTTTTCACCCGCTCGCACTTTAAAAGTTTTGCTAAAGCTTATCCATCCCGCAGGTGAAGAAACCTGCAGGGTATGTTCTGCAGGTGGAATTTTTGTAAGCTCATAACGGCTTATCTGGTAAATAACGGTGGACCTTTCATCCAGTACCAATCTGACTCCTCTTACCGCATCTCCTGAGAGCTCATCATAAATTTTCCCTTTGACTATTCCATACCTGGGAGATGCCAGAGTCATCACGAAAGCTACGATTAAGACCACCACTACAACTACTATGGCAGATATGTAGATGAAAACTTTCTTCATTGAGCAGCCTCCTCAGTGCTTGCTAATAGGGAGATATTTTTTTGAGTGATAGTGACAAAGGCTTCTTCAAGACTCATCTCTCTTATATTTATTCCCAGCACAACTCCTCCATTTCTGGCAATAGCTGCGGATATTTCAGCTCTGTGGTCTTTGTCGGTAGTTACCTTGAGAGTAAGAATTTTGTTTTCCTGCTGAATCTCTTTCACAAAATTAAAGGAGTTTAAAGTATCCATGATTTCCTTTTTTATCTCAACAAGCTCAATTTCAATTTGGATGAAATCAGTCAGCTTTTTCCGTAAATTTTGCATGGTATCCTCAGCTAAAAGCCTTCCCTTATTTATTATAGCCACTTTTTTACAGAGCTTTTCAACTTCGGATAAAAGATGGGAAGAGATAAAGATAGTTTTTCCCTTCCTGTTTTCCTTTTCTATCAGGTCCCTTACCTGCTTTATTCCTGCAGGGTCAAGACCTGAAACTGGTTCATCAAGAAGCAGAAGTTCAGGCTCATGAAGGAGGGCTCTGGCAAATCCAAGCTTTTGTTGCATTCCGCGTGAGAAAGCATCTAATTTTTTGTTTTTTACATCAAGCAGGTCAACCGCTGTTAGAAGCTCATCTATTCTCTTCTCTTTATTTTTTACCCGGTAAAGTTCAGCAAAGAACCTCAGGTATTCTCCCGCCGTCATCTCTTTGTAGAGATGCTGCGTTTCAGAAACTACACCTATTTTTTTCTTGAGAGAAAGGGGATTTTTGCTTAATGGCTCTTCCATAAGGTAAACTTCACCCTGAGTTGGTTTTAAAATGCCAAGAAGCATTAAGATAGTTGTAGTTTTTCCTGCTCCATTTGGACCTAAAAATCCGTAAATCTCACCTGCATCAATATTTAAATTCAAGTTATCTACAGCTCTAAATCCATCATACTCTTTAGTCAGGTTCTTAGTTTGGATTATCTTCGTCATTGGTTCCTCCTCAATTTTACCGGATAATTAGTTAAAAATTGAAACTTATTTTAATCTAAATATATAATTTGTCAAATCAATATTCAATTCCCTTTCTCATCTTTATGTCTTTGTTGTAAGGGTGCTTTACTTCTCTCATTTCAGTTACAAGGTCTGCAATGTTGAGTACACATTGAGAAGCTTTGCGTCCGGTTAAGATAATCTCTAAGCAGGTGGGTTTATCTTTTAAAAAACTCAAAAGCTCCTCTTCTTTCACTAAACCATGGTCTAAAGCCACATTTATTTCATCAAAAACCACCAGGTCGTAGTTTTGTTTTTTTAACTTATCTTTTATCTGTTGCAGGAAATACCCACTTTCCTCTCTTACCCTTTTTTTGTTTTCTACTGGTTTATCTTTTAGAAAGGCTCTTCCATACTTACCACCCCAGAACAAAGTTTCCACTCCCAGGCATTTTAATACATCCATTTCTCCTGAGCCCCCCTCCTCTTTTAGAAAGTAAACCATCATTACCCTGAAATCTCTTGCTATAGCTCTAATTATCTGGCCGGTTGCTGCAGTGGTTTTTCCCTTACCATTTCCCGTATATATCTGAATCAACCCTTTTTTCATTAGTATAACGTAGGGGTCAGGTCTTGCAATATCACATTTTCAATGGTGATAGCTGAGGTCTTGAACGTTTGACATAAACCATGTTAATTCTCTGAAGCATAATTTCTATTATGTGATATTGCAAGACCTGACCCCACCTTTACCACCTTTAAGTTGCTATGTTAATCCGGGCAAAGTAAAAGGGGGGCGTAAACGTGGAACCGACAAATTCAGCCTCTTTTCCTATCCCCACAACATTTTTAAGAAGCTCATAGATATTAGCGGTAGCCATGGCGTTTTTAATTCTGCCTTTTATTTTTCCCTGTTCCACCTTAAATCCCAGGTCAAGATTTACCGAAAATTCCCCCATGAGAACATTGCTTTGCCCCGCCCCAATTACCTGGTCAATAATTAAACCCTCTTTTATATCTTTGACCATCTCAGCTAAAGAAAGTTCCCCTTCCCTGACTATAAAATTTGTGGTAGAAGGGGAGGGAAGAGAGTCGTATTCCCTCGCAGCATTTGCTGTTGTTTGCGTCCCCATCAATCCTGCTGTTTGCAGGTCATAGACAAAATTTTTCAAAACCCCTTGTTCTATTATGACATTCTGGCGAGAGGGAACTCCTTCTCCATCTACAGGCCGGGAAGCTTTGCCATAATGAAAGGTAGCATCATCCACAATGTTAACCATTGATGAGCTTACCTGAGTGTTTAGTTTTGAGAAAAGCGGGGATACTTTTTTTTGTATAAATTTGCCGTTTATTCCTCTTTTAAGCAAGCTTAAAATAACGGGCATGGCTTTTGGAGTAAAGATTACAGGATATACTCCCCTGTTAATAGCTGCCCTTCGCCTGGCCAAACGGATTTTCTCTAAAACTTTTCGGGCAACTACTTTTGATGCGTCCTTATATTGACAGGCAGATTGTGTCTCTCCTATTCCTAAAAAATCTCCCTCTTCAGCCAGAAAGGCATAAATAGAAAAGCTGTAAAAAGTTTTTTCATAGCTTACCTTGAGTCCTGAGCTGTTTAAGATAGACGTTTTAGCTATGGTTTTATCTATCTCTGCTTCACATTGAAAGGAAGGAAATTCTTTTAAAATAGCGTCAATTGCTCTTTTTCCCTCACCAATCATCTGTTCTGTGGAAATTAAAGAGATGTTCCCATCAAAACATCTAACCTGTGGTATTTTAGAGGTAGCAGGAAGTTTGAAAAAGGCAGGTTGTCCAAACTTAGAGGATTCTATGGCTGAAGTTACCAGAAAGTCAGCATCCTGTAGGTTAGTAGTACTGGAGAAACCTATCTTTCCATTCTTTATTATTCTAAGTCCGGTTCCCTGCCCAAAGGAGTTATCAATGGATTTGAGCCGGTTGGATTGAAAACTGACTGTTGCGTTTTCAAAATCTTCTCTATAAACCTCTGCTTCATCGGCCCGGAAAAGGGCTCTTTTTAAAATTTCTTCCACTATCTACCCCCCACTACCAGCTCTTTTATTCGTAGATGAGGACCACCCGTGGAAACAGGAAGAGGTGATTGCCCATCCTTACCACACCCTCCCGGACCGGTAAATAAAATTAAATCATTTCCCACAGCATCAATCCGGGATAAAGTGGTAAAGATATTTCCAGTTAAATTAAAATCCCTGATTCTTCTGGTTATTTTTCCATTGTTGATTAGGTATCCTTCCTCGGGAGCAAATGTGAACATCTCAAGGTTGGTCTGACCACCTCTGAAACCCCGGGCATATATTCCATCTTTTATATTAGAGATTATCTCCTCTTTAGTTTTCTCTCCTTTTTCTATGTAAGTATTACTCATTCTAACTATTGGGGGATATTCATAATTTATAGCTCGGGCATTTCCTGTTGGTCTTTCTCCTAACTTTGCCGCAGTTTCTCTGGAATGAAGTCTCCCCACAAGTTTTCCTTCTTTAATAAGGTAAGTTTTACTGGCAGCTACTCCCTCATCATCATAGAGGTAAAAACCTCCTTCTCCAGGAATGGGGGGTTCATCCACAATGTTAAGAATTTCACTGCCGAACCCTCTACCGGGTTTCATGATGTTTAACAAACGTTCATTTTCAAAGAGAAAATCAGCTTCTGAGAGATGACCGAAAGCTTCATGGGCAAACACACCACTTAACTCAGGGTCTACAACTACAGTGTATCTACCTCCTGTTGCTGGCTCAGCATCAAGCAAAAGAGTTGCCCTTTTAACTGCTTTCTCCGCTTTTTCCTCTTGATTTTCCACAAGTTCATATCCCCCAACTCCTCCCACTCCTTCGTGGGCTGATTGAATATTACTACCTCTGCGGGTAATGGATGTCATCCCGAGAAGGGTGTAGAATCTTTCCTGTTGTATGTAGGTCCCTTCTGAGTTTACAAAGTATTTAACAGTGCGAAGGTCAACATATCTCAAGTCAGAAGTCTGGACCTCGGGTCCGGAAAGCAAAATCTGGTTATAAGAAAGACAGAGTTTATGTTTTTCTTCTAAATCAATCTGGCGAGGGTCTATTTTAAAATTTCCCGGTATAATTTTGGTTACAGGAGTAACCCTGGCTAATTTCACCGCACCATTTTGAGGTAAAAGAGATTGTCGGGCAGCCAATGTAAGGTAAGAGGGTAAATTATCCAGGTTGTTGAAGGATAAAAAACTCCATCCAGATTTTCCCTTTACCCGGATACCTCCCCCTTTTTCCCTGGAGATTCCTATGGTTTCTAATTCTTTACCTATCCAGCGAAGATAGGTAGCAACATTTTCCTCATATCTTATTTCTGCGTATTCAGCTTTGATTTTGTCAAGGCAAGAAAAAAAGTAAGATTTCATAATATGGAAACCTTTTGCATAATCTCCTCAGATATATCAAAATTAGCATAAACATTTTGCACCTCTTCCATCTCTTCCAGTGCATCCATTAGCTTGAGCATTTGAATAGCTTCTTTTTCCTCTAAGGGTATAACGGTTTGAGGGAGCATAGTTAGCTCAAAAATATCAGGGCTCAACTTAGATTCATTAATCTTTTCTTTAACCAGCCCAAAATTTTCCGGAGGAAAGATAATTTCTATGGTAATTTCATCCTCTCTAATATCTTCTGCACCCACATCAATTGCCAGGTTCATAATTTTGTCCTCATCAACCCCCTTTTTGTCGAAAACTGCAGAGCCTTTCCTCTCAAAGAGCCAGCTCACACAACCGGTTTCTCCCATGCGTCCGTTATAAGTGCTTAAAGTATGTCTTATTTCAGCTACAGTCCTTCTTTTATTATCACTTACAGCCTCAATTAAAAGAGCAACTCCTGCTGGTCCGTATCCTTCGCAGGTTATCTCTTCGTAAGCTACTCCGGGAAGCTCACCTGTTCCTTTCTGTATAGCTCTTTTTATGTTTTCTTTGGGCATACCTGCTTCCTGGGCTTTTTCCACTACGAGACGCAGGCCCGGATTTTTATCAATATCACCTCCTCCCTGTTTTGCTTCCACAGCTATTTTGCGGGCGAGTTTACTGAAGAGTTTTCCTTTCTGGGCATCTTTCTTTGCCTTTTTATGTTTTATACTACTCCATTTAGAATGACCTGACATGTTCTCACGCTCCTTTTTTTGTTAAATTATAATTTAACAAAAAAAAGCAAACTGTCAATTTGAAATAAAAAAGGCGGGGGGATTTGGTCCCCCCGCCTTCTTGCTCTATTCGTCTTTACTTTCTATTGGCTCATTAATACTGAGGAGGTGGATAAGGGGGCATCTTTTTCTCTTCTTTTTCCGGCATCTCCGCTACCACAGCGTCGGTAGTGAGGATGAGGGAGGCAATGCTTGCTGCATTTTCTACAGTTGTTCTGACCACTTTTGCTGGGTCAATAACGCCAGCCTCTACCAGGTCTTCATATTTTCCCGTCTCGGCGTTGAAGCCAAAGGAACCTTCTTTTTTCACAACTTCCTCTACCACCACTCCACCTTCAAGGCCAGCATTTGAGGCAATCTTACGCAAAGGTTCTCTCAAAGCTTCCCTTATTATTTTTATTCCTATGTTTTCGTCCTCATTTTCACCCTTTAATTTCTCCAGAACTGGCATACATCTTAACAGGGTGACTCCTCCACCAGGAACTATTCCTTCCTCTACAGCTGCTCTGGTTGCCGCTACAGCATCTTCAATTCTGGCTTTATTCGTTTTCATCTCCACCTCAGTAGCTGCTCCTACATTAATAACGGCAACTCCACCCGATAACTTGGCTAATCTTTCTTCTAATTTTTCCCGGTCATAATCAGAATCAGTTTCTTCTATCTGGAGTTTTATTTGCTTAATTCTATCCTCAATTACCTTTTTGTCTCCCTGTCCCTCAATAATAGTTGTCTCTTCATTGGTTATGCGAACCCGTTTAGCCTGACCGAGCATTGAGATATCAACATTTTCAAGTTTCAGACCCAAATCTTCTGCCACAACCTGTCCCCCGGTTAAGATAGAAATGTCCTCCAGCATTGCTTTTCTTCTATCTCCAAAACCAGGAGCCTTAACCGCAGCACACTTCAAAGTTCCTCTAATTTTATTCACAACCAGGGTAGCAAGAGCTTCTCCTTCTACATCTTCAGAAATTAAGAGGAATGCCCGACCGGTGTTGGCGATTTTCTCCAGAAGAGGCAAAAGGTCTTTCATATTGCTTACTTTCTTATCGTGCAAGAGGATGTATGGCTCTTCCAGTGCAACTTCCATTTTATCAGGATTGGTAACAAAGTAGGGAGATATATAACCACGGTCAAACTGCATACCCTCAACAAACTCTACATTGGTCTCAGCGGTTTTTCCTTCTTCAATAGTTATTACACCATTTTCTCCCACTTTCTCCATAGCATCGGCAATTAAATTTCCTACCATAGTGTCATTGGAGGCGGCAACGGTCGCTACCTGAGCGATGGATTTTTTATCCTTTACCGGTTTACTTAGTTTCTTTATCTCCCCTACTACAGTGCGGACTGCTTTTTCCATTCCTTTTCTCAGATAGGTGGGGTTAACTCCAGCCATAACACTTTTCATGCCCTGGCGAACCATATATTGAGTTAAAAGGGTCGCGGTGGTAGTTCCATCTCCAGCTACATCTTTGGTTTTCTCTGCCACCTCTTTGACCAGTTGCGCTCCCATATTCTCATAGGCATCCTCAAGCTCTATCTCCTTTGCTACTGTTACTCCATCGTCAGTAACCGTAGGTGAACCGAAACTTTTCGCCAGAGCAACGTTTTGTCCTTTTGGTCCTAAAGTGATGGTAACAGCATTAGCTAATTTATCAAGCCCTTTTATAAGAGCTTGTCTGGCCTCAGAGCCAAAAGCAATTTGTTTTGCAGCCATAGGTTTAACCTCCTTTTTTGTTTAATGTTTAAAAAAGATTATTTTTCCAGCACAGCCAATACATCATCTTCACCCAGCACAAGATACTCTTCTTTCCCTAATTTTACCTCCGTTCCTCCATACTTTGCAAATATAACTGTATCGCCTTTTTTAACCCCTTTAAAATCAGGACCTACAGCTATGACTTCCCCCTGCTGAGGCTTTTCTTTGCCTGCTGTATCGGGAAGATAAATCCCTCCTTCTGTCTTTTCCTCTTGTTTTTGCGCTTTTACCACTATTCTTTCACCCAGAGGCCTGATGTTCATCTCGTCCCTCCTCAATATTTATGTTTTGATTTTGTGAAAAAAGATTATATTTGAAAAAATACCCCTGTCAACCCCCCCCCACAAAAAAAAGGGGACAGATTTATTTTTTTTTGCATTAAAGAGATCCTCGAATAAAAAA
>JACUUP010000225.1 GCA_014859225.1 Candidatus Aerophobota bacterium | reverse complement strand
GTTGACATTTTTCTTTTGTTCGCCTAAAATACAGGTAGAAAGGAGTAGCTTCAGATGGCTCTTCTTTTAAAAAAACCTACTTCAGAGGATAAACTTCAAGTTCTGGGCAAGACGGCAGAGTTTGATGTTTGTGGAATCCCCCGTCTTTTTTCCCCTCCAGGTAAGAAGCTGCAACGCTTCAAATTCATCTATCCTGCAGTGGGAAAAGGTGGTTGTGTAAGACTTTTTAAGGTTTTGCAGACAAACTTCTGTGAGGGAAACTGCTTTTACTGTGCCAACAGAAAAGATAGGGATTTTAACCGTATAAGTTTTTCCCCGGATGAGCTTGCCCGTCTTTTTGTTCAGTATCATCAGAGGGGACTGGTTGATGGGTTATTTTTATCATCCGCTATTTATGGCTCACCCACACAGTCTCAGGAGCAAACTTTCAAGACGCTTTATCTTGTGAGAAAAAAATATGGCTATAAAGGATACATTCACTACAAAGTTTTGCCCGGATGTAATGCAACTCTCATGGAAAAATGTGCAGCTTTTGCTGACAGGCTCTCCATTAATCTTGAGGCACCAGGCCATCATTATTTATCAAAGCTTTCTCCTACAAAAAACTTCTCCAGTCAGCTTCTTGCAGGACTTGAAAAAATAGCTCTTTTAAACAAGGAAAGACCTCTTAAGGCGGGAATTACCACGCAATTTGTGGTAGGGGCAGCAGGAGAAAAAGATAAAGATATCCTTAGCTTATCAAATCAGCTTTACAGAAAATATAAGCTGTGGAGGATTTACTACAGCGGATTTTTCCCCATGAAAAACACCCCACTTGAAAACATTCCTCCCTGTCCTCCTTTGCGGGAGTTCAGAATTTATCAGGCAGATTTTCTGCTTAAAGGATACGGATTCACTCCAGAGGAGCTTCCCTTTGAGGAAAGTGGAAATCTCCCCCGGGATGTTGACCCAAAACTCGCCTGGGCACTATCTCATCCAGAAAAATTTCCCGTGGAGATAAATAGGGCTGATTACTGGGAGCTTCTAAGGATTCCAGGTGTTGGCAGGGTCTCAGCAAAAAGAGTCATAAAAAGACGCAAAGAGGGCAGGATAACCACTTTGGAAGAGCTTAAAGGTGCAGGATGTGTGGTCAAAAGGGCAAGGAACTTTGTAACTTTGAGTGGCAAATTTTCCCCTTCAGGGGAAAAAGAGGAACGGAATACCAACTATCAATTGTTTTTGTGGGAGGAAATTTAGAAATTAGATGATGGCTACCTTTGATAAGAGGCTATTAAAATGACTCCCTCTTTGCTGGCTACTTCTGTAGCTGTAGGGTGAATAAGATATCCAAACATTATCTTTAGAATCTCATAATCAAACTGGGAAGTTATTTTAGAGATACGTTGCAAAAATCCTTTAACCTCTCTTTCATAAATTTTTGATTTTGCCTCTCCCAAAATAATAACTTTTTCTCCATTTCTGTTTCCTTCTCCATAAAAATCTATCTCCACATCGGTTTTATTAACTCTGAAGAACTTCCTGTTTAAATCAGGCACATACACATTATAGTGTCTCTCCAAGTATCCTGGTAGAACTACCCGCCCAATATCTTCCAAGCCAAATCCTATGGTAGCGCTTAATCCTCCTACCTCTCGGGCTAACCTTTCTACTGCTTTCTCTAATCGCTCCATCCTCTGATCTGCCCTTGTTTGAGCTTGTGTCAACCTCTCCATCGCTTTTTCCAATCTACCTACTCTCTTCTCTGTTGCTGCTTGAGCCTGGCTCAGTCTTTCTACTGCCTGCTCTGTCCTTGTCTGAGCCTGGGCTAATTTCTCCATTGCTTTTTCTAATCCACCCACTCTCTTCTCTGTTGCTGCTTGAGCCTGGCTCAGTCTTTCTACTGCCTGCTCTG
>JACUUP010000224.1 GCA_014859225.1 Candidatus Aerophobota bacterium | reverse complement strand
AGATTAAACTCTCTTATAAAGCGTTTATTATCTTCCCTTTCTTCAGGGGAGTATTTAGTAGGGGCGTTTTCTTCTAAAAAAGCAAACCACTCTGTATTTTTGCTCGCATCGGTAGCTAAATAACCTGTATCAAGGTCTATCTTTTTAAATATAACTCCAGGTGGAGAAGAAAAGTCTTTAACCGGTTTTCCCTCTAACGCTTTTTTCATAAATTCTGTCCATATAGGTATTGCAGCGACGCTACCTGTTAGTTTATCTCCCAGGGGTGAGCTATCATCTTTTCCAATCCAGACCCCGGCTATAAGTTCCGGCGTGAAACCAATAAACCAGGAATCCATAATTTTATCCGTGTTTTTTTCTCCCGGCCAGCCCACGGTACCGGTTTTGCCGGCACAGGGTCTATCAAAACCCAACCATCTTATTCTTCTACCTGTTCCCATATCAACCGCTTTTTTCAAAAGGTCTATCATACAAAAAGCAGTTTGTGATGAGAATGCCTTTTCGCCTGCGGGGAAATTTTCCTCCAGAACTTTACCCCGGGAAGTTTCCACTTTTGCGATATACATTGGATTCATTTTTATTCCATAGTTAGCTATGGTGGCATAACCTCGCACCATCTCTAAGAGGCTAACTCCTGAGGTTCCCAGAGTAAGGGTTAAATCAGCGTTAAGCGGGCTTTCCACACCCATTTTTCTTGCATACCTGATGACATTGCTAACTCCCACCTCTTGTAAAAGCTTCACCGAAGCTACATTTATAGAACTTGCCAGCATCTGCCACAGATTCACATCGCCCCAGTAGTGTCTCTCATAGTTTTCCGGTGACCAGATGGGTTGTCCTGCTGACACGAAAACAACCGGGCTATCATAAAAAGGACTTACTGCGTTAAATTTTTTGCTATCAATTGCCGCTGTGTAGGTAAATACCTTGAAAGCAGAGCCTGCCTGGCGACGTGCCTGGGTAGCTCTGTTAAACTGAGATTCAGTAAAGTCTCTTCCCCCAACCATAGCCAAAATCTGACCTGTGTGGGGGTCCATAGCTAAGAGTGCTCCCTGAAAATCATTTTCTTTAAGATAGGGTAAAATCGCTTTTTCTGCCGCATTTTGCATTTCAACATCAAGCGTCGTATATATTTTAAGCCCTCCTCTCCAGAGCATCTCATATCCGTATTTTTCAGCTACAGTTTGTCTAACAAGCTCTACAAAGTAAGGAGCCTTATAAAAATACCTTCTTTCCCTTTGATATTCATCTTCAGAGATTGCAAGTGGAAACTTTCGTGCTTCTTGCATCTCTTCTTCGCTTATGAACCCAACCTCATACATCCTTTGAAGTATGTGATTTCTTCTAGTGAGCGTATTCTCAGGATTATAGAGGGGTGAGTAGTGGCCGGGACTTCTGGGGATACTTGCAAGAGTGGCAGATTCTGCCAGATTAAGCTTCTCCAGAGGTTTGTTAAAGTAAAAAAAGCTTGCCTCTGCTACTCCATAAATACCGTGAGCAAAGTATATTTGATTGAGATACATCTCAAGTATCTCATTTTTGCTGAATTTTTTCTCAATCTCAATTGCCAGAATAATCTCCCTTATCTTTCTGGATAAAGTGCGCTCCTGAGTAAGAAAAAGGTTCCTTGCTAACTGTTGCGTGATAGTGCTTGTTCCTTGAGCTTTGCTCCAGGTTGGAAAATTAATCCAGAGAACTTTTGCCAGCCTGATGATATCTAACCCCGGGTGGCTGTAGAATCGGTGATCCTCCACGGCAATGAAGGCTTTTTGCAAGCTATGCGGTATGCGGGAAAGTGGAACAACTTCCCTTTTTTCAATGAAAAACTCTGCAAGAATTTCTCCACCCGATGCGTAAACGCTGGTTTTTTGGCTTGGCTGGTAGCTGTGAAGC
>JACUUP010000223.1 GCA_014859225.1 Candidatus Aerophobota bacterium | reverse complement strand
CATCGTCTGGGTGAGTCAAAATACGATAGATTGGGGAAAAATTATAAACTTAAAGGGGCAAGGCCCCTTGATAAAGAATCCTTATCTGAGCAAAAAAAAGTCATTGAATCATACAACTTAAAAGTAGAGGTCGGGGGTTAGGTGAATTATTGAGATACAATATAAAAAACATGGTTTAATCTTCGTTGAATTTGTCTATTTCTTTCAGATCCCTTTAGAAGCTAAGAAAAAACGATGAATTATGTTTGAGACCACTCAAAGGAGAATAAGAAAAGCTCCTCAGTCTCCTTATCCGAATAAGATAAAGTTAAACCTGCATGGAGGAAAAAATTGGAAAAAATCTCACAAATAGATTTATCCACAACTCTGGCTGGAGTAAAGATGAGATCCTCCTTGGGAGTCTCTCCTCACAATTTAGATAAGCCTTGGTTTCCAGGGACAAAAGCAGCAGAACTTTTTAAGAAATATATAGATGCTGGAGCCGGGTTTATCTATATCCCGGCTATAGTGCCCGGGGAGCCTTCCAAAGCAGAGAAAAATTTGGATTTTACCACTCTTTTTGAGAATCAACAGTATGTGGGGCGTTGGTTAAAGGTTAAAGCGGATGGAAAATCGGTAATGGGTCATATTTATACTGCTAAAAATCTGTTTAATTTTTTGCCCTGGGGGAGGGAGTTGATAGAGAATATTAAGCTCTACCTGCCACCAGATGTCCCTGTCATAGCTCAGGTTCTGGTGCATGATGTCGACCCTGAAAAGTGGGCTAAACACGCCGAAAAGGTTGCTTCTCTGGGAGTTTACCTTATAGAGCTTAATACTGGTTGTCCCGTGGGGGCTATGAGTCATATTGATCCAAGGAAACTTCCTCCTGAGGCTAAATGGGGAATGTTTATGGGAACCGCTCCCGAGATACTCTTACCCGTTCTTAAAGCTGTAGTTGAGGCTACGCATCTACCTGTAGGATTTAAACTTTCCCCTGAGGTAGGCTATCCCAGGATGCTCTACGTGGTAGAGGAAAGTGTGAAGGTGGGGATACGTTATGTTGTTACTACTCACAAATACTTTGCAGTAGCTCCACCGGATATATGGAACAATGGTGCAGGAAAATTTCCAGCTCTGGATAGTAACTGTTTGGCCGATTTTGGAGGACCAGCTCTTAGGCTCAGTATGTATAAGGCGACAGCTCTTGTATCTAAGTATTTTCCTCAGATTGATACCTTTGCTGGAGGAGGAATTGTTTCCCCCGAGCATGTAATTGAGGCAATAATGTTAGGTGCCAGTGCTTGTCAAACTTTAACCGGTGTTGTCTGCGGAGGGATTAAATTTCTTAGCCGCACCAATGAGTGGTTATATGAGTATATGAAAAAATGTGGTTATACTAAGATAGAGGATTTTAAAGGAATGGGATTGAAACACCTTCAATCGTCAACTGAAGCTAAATTTCGTTATTATGTGGCTAAGCCTGACTTTAAGTTATGTACTGGATGTGGTAAATGTGCGGAGTCTTACTGTCCTGCAATTACAATGCAGGAGGGAAGACCAGTAGTAGATGGCAGGTACTGTAGTTGCTGTGGTATGTGTAACTTTATATGTCCTGTAGATGCTTTTAAGTATGTTTCCAGAGGTTAAAAGAAGGCAAATAGATGGAAAAAAATCTTGGAATAGGAATGATCGGCTATTCTTTTATGGGTAAAGCTCATACCAATGCTTTTAAGAAAATCCCTTATATTTTTTTCCCTCCACCAGCTATTCCTGTATTGAGGGGAATATGCGGCCGAAATCTGGAAAAAGTAAAGGAAGCTGCCAAAAGGTTTGGTTATCAATACTCTACCACAAAATGGCAGGATATTGTAGATGATCCTAAGATTCAAATACTGGATAATAATTGACCCAATAATATCC
>JACUUP010000222.1 GCA_014859225.1 Candidatus Aerophobota bacterium | reverse complement strand
TATCCTTCCCATAAGGAACAAGAAAGGTATCCCAGTTCATCTCAATTCCTTCCTCAGCAAGCTGCTCTGCCATGCTTTTGCCATTGGCTGATGATGCCATAAAAACTAAGATGCTTTTCTGCTGCAAAGACCTTGCAAGCTCAACCGCCTGCTCATTGGTGGGAAGTGCTCCCACGCAGGCAGCAAACCCGGGCATTCTTCCATCAACAAGTTTTATTCCCTGGGTTCTCAGTATTGCATCATCGGTAAATCCAAGCCATATGCCCTTAGGCTCATCACCTGTGAGGTACTTTAAAGCTTCAATAATCTCCTCAGCAATCAAGGTAGCAATCCCTGCATCAAGTGTATCCCCTAAATAGGGAAGCCAGAGTCTTTCATTGACAGGGGGAGGGAGAAGAGATTTTGCCTGCTGTAAAGCTCTCCTTGCATCAGCTAATGTTTCCACTTTAATTCCCAAAAGTGCTAAAATTAAAGGAAGATAGTAAGCGGTATTTGGGAAACCTATCTCCTGTTTTTCTCCCTTTTCCTCAATTAACTTATTTAATTTCGCTTCCGCTTCCTTTACATATTTATGTGCTCCCCTGATTGCTGCAGAGGCAATTATTCTGGACATTTATAACCTCCTGTTTATCTAAGCATTTTTAACTAATTCTCCTGTTATGGAAATACTCTCTCTAAAACCTTCTTTTTCCTCCAGTAAGTCTCTCACCAGAGCATAATCAAAATAATCATCCAGTAAAATATCTCTCACTTTTGAAATATCCATTCCCCTTCTGATAAGAGCAGTGTAAACCCCAGCGTTTTCAATGGCATTTAACAATACCACTCCTACCAATCTATTTTCCTTTATTAGCAATTTCTTGTACACATAGTCCTGTTCATTAACTCTTAAAAATTCTTCATATCTTTTATCTTTCGATCTTACACGCCCCACCGAAATTAAAGGTAAATTAAAAAACTCTATGGAATTAGCTGCCATCGAACCAGGGTATATTCTCTCCCTGCCAGCCATATTTTCGCCAGCAACCTTCCCCTGTTCAGTAGCAGCTGTCCATAAAGCATTAATGGTATATTCCCTTGAGATAATATCTTTTGTCTCTGCAACATCTCCGGCTACGTAGATGTCAGGGACACTGGTCTTTAGATAATCATCAGCAATTATTCCCCAATGAGTTTCTATTCCAGAATCATTTACTAATTCTTCATTACAAACTACCCCCTTCCCTACAATAACAATATCGCCAGAAATTTTCTCACCGTTGTCCAGCTTTACTTCCCTCACTCTTTTATCCCCCAGAATCTCCACAGGAGCAAGACCGGTACGAATGACAATTCCATTTTCTGTAAGCCATCTTCCCATCATCTGTGCTGAAGCCTCATCTGTAACCTGCGAAAGAATGCGCGCAGACTTTACAATAACTTTCACATGTAACCCTCTTTTTTTTAAGGCATAGGCTGCTTTTAAACCGATAAGCCCTCCTCCAAACACCAGTACTTTCTCTGCGTTTTTCGCAAGTTCCTTTATCTTTTTAGCCTCATCTAAAGTTCTAAATCCAAAAACCTCTTCTTTATGCTCCCCTGGGATATCTAAACCCTTGGGACGAGCTCCTGTAGCAATAAGAAGTTTACCATAGGAGATTTTCTTCCCGGATTTGGTAAAAATCTTTTTGCCTGCAGAGTCAACCTTAACTATTTTCTCTCCCAGATTTAAATTGACTTTGTTCTTTTTATAGAAGTTTTTTTCTCTGTACAGAAGCTGATTTTCCTGTCTTTCCCCGGCTAAATATTCAGATATAAGACATCTACAATAGGCAGGATAATTCTCATGAGAAATTACGGTGACCTCGCTTTTGTCATCAATATCTCTGATGGCTTCTACCGCGTTTATCCCTGCAGCACAGTTGCCAATTATAACATAG
>JACUUP010000221.1 GCA_014859225.1 Candidatus Aerophobota bacterium | reverse complement strand
GTCAACCCAACTTATGCGGGTTTCAGAGGTCAAAATCCAGTTGTCCGTACCTCTGAAATTAGGTAAAATTAGAGAAAATAAAAAAGATGCTGTTATTCCCCTTAAAAGGCTACAAGAAGCCAAATGGCAGAAATATACGCATATCCTGTCGTAAATCTTGTGCTCTTATGTTCGTTCTCCAATTTCTTTAGATTCGATTATTTTCTCTACACCTTGCAAATACTCCTCAAATTGCCCATCAGTAAGTTCGGATAAGTCGAGTTCATTTCTCCATATTTTCATTTGCTGCCGGGAAATAGTTCCTCTGAGCATCAACCAATCAATTGTATCGTTGAGTAAACATTGAAGCTCTCTTTTATTCTGGTCCATTTAGTCCTCCAATCTATAGTGTTCTGGGGAAAAAAGTAGTTTAAATGCTCCGCAGGCCCCGTCTCTATTTTTTGCTACGTTCACAAATAACTCATTTTGAGGCTTTGTCTGGTCATAGCGGTAAGGGTACCAGAGCAAGATAACAACGTCTGCTGACTGTTCTATATCTCCTGATTCCCTTAAATCAGAAAGTATAGGGATGGGAGGAGTTCGCTCTTCTGCATTCCTTGAAAGCTGAGACAGACATACAAAAGCGATATTGTGTTCGTGAGCCATATTCCCAAAATAGTTCATAGCCAGCCCAGTTTCTCATACTTTTTTTCACCGGGTATTCGTTGGAGACTCACTTGTTGTAAGTAATCAATCCCAACAACATCAGGCTGATATTTCTCAATAGCTTCTCGAATATTACTATAGGTCAATTCCGGGTAATCAGGCACAATAAGAGGAACTTTATTTATGGCACATCCTGCATCTGTGAGTCTCTTCATTTCCTCATCGCTACACTGTCTTTTTCAGACGTGCTCATTACTGACTTTACTCATATATGTTAATGACCTCAAAAACAGAACTCGTGGCTTATCCTCTGTAGCTAAGATTAGCACTTTTTTTCCTTCAAAACAGGAAAAGAGGGATAGGTTCAGAAGGAAAGTGCTTTTTCCTGCAGAGGTCCTTCCACCTACCACATAGACTTTTCCCTTTACAATCCCTGCAATAAGCTCGTTCAATTTTTCCCACGGAGTTGGCATCATCTCGCTTTCTTGCTCGCTATCCAGAAATTCAAAGGCTTGTGCGAGACTCTTGTTGATGTCAAAATATTGCTCAGAACAGAATTCATGCTGGGAGAAGAAAGTAAGGAACGTCTCTTTTATCTCCCTTGGCTGCATCTTGCGTAAACTATCATAGTTAATACGTTCAAAAAACTTTCTCTTCCAGCGCTCTTCTTTCATCCGTTTGATGAGACCGGGTACCATGCTGGAAACGGTTGCTTGCGCACATTTTCTTAGATTCTCAAAGTAACGTATATCAATTTTCAAACTGTGGTTAAGAAGAGGAGCGGAAAATCCACCATATTCTTCTTCAAGCTTATGCATTTCTCGATAGATTCGCCAGCATTTTGGTTCGGTAAAATCTTCTTTCTGTAGCTTATCCTTAGCCTGCTCCAACTTCCCCATATTGAGAAGCATTCCTATCAATTCCCATTCAATCATAGTGCTTCCCTTCTTGTACTTCTAATTTTTCCTGTGTCTGGATTGCAAGCGACTCGTCCCAGGGAATTTCTGGTGGAGACAGGTTATGCTTGATGGCATGAATTAGCAGTCCCGCCAGGTTTTTCACATTCCCTTTATTCCTATAAGGGAGCCATTTCAATTGTTGCTGTATAACAGCAAGGGGATAGGTAGATAGTATCTGCTCAGGGTTATGCACACCAAGCTCTTGCAGTTTTCGTTTTACTTTATGTTTTTCCTTATTATCATCGGAATTTCCAACAACATTAGTTTCACTGTCCTTGCTTGTGGTTATATTCTTCTGGTTATTGTGGTTCGTGTC
>JACUUP010000220.1 GCA_014859225.1 Candidatus Aerophobota bacterium | reverse complement strand
TGAAGCTTCTATTGATGCGCTGATGTAGCAGGATGGGTATTGTTCTCTACGGCGTTTGGCCTGGTTGGTCAGGGATGTTGCATTGCTATTTGGAGTTTGGGACAGGGAATGAATTAGTTAATGGCCGGGGCGCCTTGATGTTCACCTTGCTGAAGGTGCCCCGGCAGCAAAAATAAACCCTATAGTAACTATTACAAATGTATTTTCACAGGTAAACCTGTAAAAAAGGAGAGGGCGGGAATATGTTAGTAGTGATGGGTATGAATCATAGAACCGCTTCCCTCAGGGTCCGGGAGAAAATCAAATTTTAACCCAGGTAAAAAAAGCAGAAAAGATTGTTCAAGAAGAGGTAGAAAAGTTTATAGAAAAAATGAACACAAACAGTTAGAATAAATATAAAATTGCACCAATGGGCAGGTGATGAAAAAAATTGTAATTGGCACCCGAGCCAGTAAATTAGCTCTTAGACAGGCAGAAGAGGTAAAAGCAGTTCTGGAAGAGTTAAATTCTGACGTGGAGGTTATTTTTAAGAAGATAAAAACTCGAGGGGATGCACTTAAAGACTGGAGACCGGAAGGAAGCCAGGGAGAAAAGGGTCTTTTTGTCAAGGAGAAAAAAGATGAATACATTGTTTGAGGAAGCAAAAAAGTACATTCCCGGGGGAGTGAACAGTCCGGTAAGGGCTTTTAAAGCAGTGGGAGGTGAACCTGTATTTATGGAAAAAGGTAAGGGCTCTAAAATCTACGACATTAATGGCCGCGAATACATTGATTATGTGTTAAGCTGGGGGCCTTTGATTTTAGGACATGCTCACCCTCAGATTGTAGGGAAGATAAAAAAAGTCCTGGACAAAGGTACAAGTTTTGGAAGCCCTACACCTGGAGAAACAGAGCTTGCTAAACTCATCGTGAGAGCGGTCCCGGGAATAGAGAAGATAAGACTGGTTAACTCTGGAACCGAGGCTACTATGAGTGCCATCAGGCTGGCCCGGGGATATACTGGACGGGATAAAATCGTTAAGTTTGAGGGATGTTATCACGGACATGCAGATTATCTGCTGGTTAAGGCCGGTTCAGGAGCCACCACTTTAGGATTTCCCGATAGCGGGGGTGTTCCCCGGGATTTTACCCAAAATACTATTCTCGTTCCCTATAATGATATTTGTGCTGTGCATAAGGTGATTAAAGAACACCACCCAGAAATTGCCGCTGTTATTATAGAACCGGTAGCAGGGAATATGGGAGTGGTTCTTCCTGAAGATGATTTTTTACAAAAATTGCGTGAGATTACCGCAGAATATGGGATACTGTTAATCTTTGACGAGGTTATCACCGGATTTAGACTTTCCTACGGAGGAGCCCAGAAATATTTTGATATCATTCCTGATCTAACCTGTCTGGGAAAGATTATAGGAGGAGGTTTTCCAGTGGGTGCCTATGGTGGAAGAAAGGAGATTATGGATTACTTATCACCTCTCGGTCCAGTTTATCAGGCGGGAACGCTGTCCGGCAATCCCATAGCTGTATGGGCAGGAATTTGCACCTTAAAGCTCCTTTCCCAACCAGGAGTATACGAGAAGCTTGAGGAGAAAACAAAAAATTTGGTTGGTAGCCTGCAAGAGAATGCCAGAAAATTGGGAGTGAATATTTACATTAACCAGATAGGCTCAATGTTTACCTTATTTTTCTCCCCTCACAGGGTCTATGACTACCAGTCAGCGAAAAAGTCGGACGAGAAAAAGTTTGCTCAGTACTTTCAGGGTATGTTAAGAAAAGGAGTTTATTTACCCTGTTCTCAATATGAGACCAATTTTCTCTCCTTAGTCCATACCCAGGAAGATATAGAAAAAACGCTAAAGGCAAACTATGAAAGTCTGAGGGCTTTAAAATGATAGGAAAAAATTTAGTGAAGGAAAGTAGA
>JACUUP010000038.1 GCA_014859225.1 Candidatus Aerophobota bacterium | reverse complement strand
AAATAACTGAGGTAGTTCGTTTATGCACGACTCTATTATACCAAATCTAAAATAATTTCGCAATGAAATTTAGTTATGCTTTTAAGCAAAGATAACGCAGGAAAGGCAAAAGCTGGCTAACGTCTGAGCACGAAGACAGTTCGGTGGCGAGAAGATTTAATATTCACTAAAGGTCACAAGGAGGACATTTTTTCCTCTGCCTCCCTTCTGCAAAGAGCAAATCTTTTAGGAAAGCGCATTGGGGACGAGCATCTTCAGAGCCTGTATATATTTTTCAGTTGTCTTTTTGACTATCTCTTCCGGTAATTCAGGTGCAGGAGGTGTCTTATTCCAATCCAATGTTTCCAGATAATCCCGCACAAATTGTTTGTCAAAACTCGGCTGAGCACCACCTGGCTTATATTGCTCTTTCGGCCAAAAGCGCGACGAGTCAGGTGTGAGAACCTCGTCAATAAGAATAATGTTCTCCTCATGCATACCGAATTCAAATTTTGTGTCGGCAATGATGATACCTTTTGTTTCGGCATATTGACGTGCCTTCTTATACAAGGCGAGGCTTATTTCTTTTAATTTCTGCGTCAGATGCTTTCCTATTTCCTTTTCCACAAATTCCTGGGTGACATTGATATCGTGACCGACATCTTCTTTTGTGGCAGGGGTAAAAATAGCCTGGGGCAACTTATCCGACTCTTTAAGAGCTGCTGGTAATTTTATCCCGCATATAGATTGACTCATCATGTATTCCTTCCAACCTGAACCGGAAAGGTAACCCCGAACCACGCATTCTACGGGTATTGGCTTTACCTTCTTTACTAACATTGAACGAGCATCCAAAATATCTTTATACTTGTGCAATTCTCCGGGAAAATCCTCAATCTTTGCACAGATAAAGTGATTAGGTATAACATCTTTAGTAAATTCAAACCAGAACAATGAAAGATGGGTAAGGACTTCTCCTTTATGCGGGATGCAGGTTGGCAATACCACATCAAAACAAGAAATTCTGTCTGTGGAAATAATTAAAAGCTTATCTTTTAAATCATAGACATCCCTTACCTTCCCTCTTTTGAAAAGCTGCAAATCTTTAAACCCGGTTAAACGCAGAGTCTCTTTTTCCATGTTATTTCTCCCTTAACAGAGTTTCAGGTGAAATATACTCACCAAATTGCTGGCGGGCTTTGAGTAAACGATTCCTTTGCTCATTAAGTACTTCAAAAAGTTTAGATGGAGTATCTGTAACAGTCTGTGTGTAAAATCTCTCCACCCGCTCAAGCTTTGCCAGGTTCTCAGGGATGCGGATGCTGAATTGTCTTATGTAATCTTCTCTTGGGTAATCTTTATTCAAGACTTTTGAAAAAAGCATACGCAAATCATCATATTTGGGAATCCAGCCGGTAGGGGAGCGTATAGCCTCTACATCGTTATGTAACCGTAATTCCATCCACTTTATCCAGATGTGTTTGTCTCTACGGGTATTTAAAAAATCACCTGTTTTTAAATCCCTTAAGAAATAATTAACTCCAAAGACAGGAGGAGTTTTTTTAAGTCTTTTTCCGAATTCTAAATAGTTCTCAAGATAATCTCCCAGGGGAATAGAAATAAAATCTTGAATACTCATTATATTTATCTCATATTTTCCCTCTGCTTCAACCAGAGCATAGGTTGTCTCTGTCTCCAATGCTGCACCATAGGCAATAATTCCATGCTCCCAACCAAAGCCCTGCTGAACCGGAACATAAGCTCTATAGTCACGACCGCCATACGTTATGCCACCCAATTCCACTCCTTGTGGATTATTTAGCTCAGGGTCACAATTCTCCAGAGCTTTTAAAGATACAGTATAACGGGCATTTTTATGTGCAGGTAAGATTTTTTCTCCTTTTTCATCTGTTTTACCCTCGTACCATTTTCCCGTATAACTTATTCCATCTTTGGGAAGCTCTTCTCCCATACCCAACCAATAGGGTTTTCTATCTTTGATTAAAACATTGGAGAAGATAATCTCACCTGGCAAGCTGAGTACATTATGGATTACGGGGTCGTCTTTGGCATTGACATCTTGAATGATTCCAAAGATACCTGCTTCCACATTTACTGCTCGACAGACCCCATCAATGTTGCGAAGGTAAGAAATGTCATCAGCTAAAATTGTTTCACCGGGGAGCATTGCCGTAGAAGTCTTGCCACAAGCGCTGGGAAAAGCCCCGGCTAAATAGGTTTTTCTGCCACCTGGTCCATTTACTCCCACCATCATAAAATGCTCGGCTAACCATCCTTCGCTATGAGCCCTACGAATGGCTAAACGAAGAGCAAGTTTCTTGAAACCAACCGAATTGCCCGCATACTGTGTATTGACAGCGTAGACGGTATTATCTATATAGTCAATGTAGATACGTTTGTTCTGGTAATCTATACTGACCATATCTGAATTTAGCTTCCCCGAAGAGTGTAAGGTATAGAAGATGTCTGTATCATCTTTTGCCTGAAGGAATGCCTGATAACCCGGTCGGTAAAGTAAATCTACAGAGTGAGCCACATACCAAGAGTCAGTGCATTCCATACAAAGGATACCAAATACAGAGTTTGCTGGTCCCAGGGTGAGGAAACGCACAATCATTGTCCTGTCTTTCATCGCACCTTTAAGTAGACCTCTCATTTCTTTTAAGCCCTCCTGGCGCTCAATCTGATTGAGGCTGGAACTTAGAGAATCTCCCTCAGGAACTAAAAATTTAGTAGCATCCCGGTCTCTTCCCTGGTCGTACATACCATCAAAATGATAAGTATGCCCGGGAACTGCCAGAGATTTTTCTTCACCTGTTGCAATTGCCATATCTCGGATATAAGCAATCTCATCAGGAGTATCGCCGCAGATAAAAATCTTTTCTGGATTACAAAGCTGGTAAGCTTTTAGAATGATCTGGTGAACTTTAGGAATGGATATTGCTGATAACTTCTCATAGTCAGCCCCGCTCAGTTTTGACCTTAAAAAACCCTGTGTCATATTATTTACCTCCTTACTTAAAATAAAAAGCCAACATTTGTTTCTAATTCTCTTACAGAAAGAGAACTTCAGGAACTCCTGCTGGCTTACCGTGCAACAGCCCCGATTATTGAGGACTCTTACTTATGAGCCAAACAAATATCATCTCCTTTATGATATACATTAACTCTCCGTGATTATATTTTAAGATAGTGTCATCGCAAGATTCGCTTTTGTGCAAGAGAAATCTGCAATCCTCATCTTGTTCATCAAAGAACATGCGAAGTCAAATCTGGTCGGGGCGACCGGATTCGAACCGGTGACCTCTTGCGCCCCATGCAAGTGCGCTAAACCAGGCTGCGCTACGCCCCGCCACATAAATTACTCAATCAAGTAGCTTAATAATCTCTTTTATTTCCTCTGTCAACCAGGTTGAATCAATATTAAGATTATCTTCTCTTTTTTCCTTCTTAAGCTCTTTCTTTGCCCCTTCTATAGTAAATCCCTTGCTATGAAGAAGGTCTTTAATCCGGATAATTAATTCCACATCCTTTTTTTGATATCTCCTGTGCCCGCCTTTGCTTTTCTGGGGAGAAAAAAAGGGGAATTTTTTCTCCCAGAAACGCAAAGTATAAGAGGGAAGACCCGTTTCTTCACTTACTTCCTTTATCGAAAAATACAGTTTCTCGGCTTTCTTCTCTTTTTCCACCAAATTACTTTTTACTGTTTGATACTTTTCAGGAGGAGGAAGTTTTTTTCCTTTGCCTCCTCCTGCAAATAGCAAATCTTCTATGAAACCGCCTGTCTTAGCTCTTTTCCTGCATCAAACTTGGGAACTTCCTTAGCCGGTATCTGGATTTCCTCTCCCGTTCGAGGATTTCTACCCCTTCGAGACCTGCGAGTCATAACTTTGAAACTTCCGAATCCCACCAGGGTTATCTTTTCCCGGTTAACCAAAGAATCTGTGATGGTAGAAATTACTGCGTCAACTGCCTTCTTGGATACCTTCTTGGTTAAACCAGTTTGCCTTGCTACCTCGTCCACCAACTCGGCTTTGTTCATTCTGCCCCTCCTTTATGGGTTTATAACAAAATTTACCGAAATTCAATTTCAAAATCACGGATTCTACATTTATAACAAATTACTGGGCTTTGACAAATGAAGTTTATTTTCCCTCCCGCTAACGAGCCTCTTCAGATTAGACCGATGACGCCAGATTATAAGTGCTGCAATAGCTAATGCTAAATATATATACATGAAACTTTTAGCTCCCATTAACACAAAGATGTAAAAAGGCAGCGCTGCTGCTGAGATTATGGAACCCAGGGATACATACCGGGTTGCTCCTACAACCGCTATCATGGTCAAAACAGCAATAGCAAAAGGCAGAGGACTCAAAATCAAAAAAACCCCTGCTGCCGTAGCCACTCCTTTACCTCCACGAAATTTTAAAAATACAGGCCAATTATGACCAGTTATGCAGGCAAGCCCTGCCAGAGCTCTTAGCAAAAAAGGATTCATTGCTCCAATTGCAAAAAGGTTAGCCATATAAATTGATGCTGCTCCTTTTCCAAAATCCAGCAGTAAGACAAAAAGAGCATATCGTTTACCCAGTACTCTAAGAACATTGGTAGTACCAATATTTCCACTTCCAAATTTTCTAATGTCAAAACCGCCTGCCAATCTCCCAACAAGGTATCCCCCTGACAGAGAACCAAGTAGATACCCAATAGCTACAACCGATAAGATAAAAATCATTATCTGAAAAATTCCTGTTTTAATTTTTTTCTTACATCTTCTCTGATAAAATCACCTATCACAACTTTCCCATTTTCCTCATTAGAAACCTCGGCTTCATCTGTTGAGTCTTCCTGTTGTTTCTTCTTTTTCTTTTCTTCTTTCTCTTTTAATCTTTTTACGCTCAGCCTTAGCCTTCTTTTCTCAGTATCAATTTCAACAATCTCAGCCTTTACCTCTTCTCCCATAGAAGCAACCTTTCCCGGATGTTGAACATACTCGTTATCCAGCTCAGATACATGGATAAGCCCATCTATACCTGGCATCAGATTAACAAAAACACCAAAATTAGTTATCTCCTGCACTTTCCCTGATACAACATCTCCTACCTTATATTTTTCCATAAGCTTTTGCCAGGGGTCGGGTTGAGTTTGTTTTATACCCAGAGCTATCCTTTTTTCCTTTGCATTAATATCCATAATCCTTGCAGTAACTTCCTGTCCAACATGGACTACTTCTTTTGGATGTGAGATATATTTATCCCAGGAAAGATCCGAGATATGGACCAAACCCTCCAGTCCTTCTTCTATCTCCACAAAAGCTCCAAAATTTGTCAGGTGAGTAACTTTCCCATTAACCTCGGAACCCAGCCTGTATTTCTCTTCTACGATACTCCAGGGATCGGGTTTGACTTGTTTTGAGCCCAGAGATATTTTTTCCCTATCTCTGTCCAGTTTTAATACCTTCGCCTGTATCTCCTGACCCACACTCACCACTTCTTTTGGGTCCTTCACCCATCCCCAGGAAAGATTTTCGGGATAGATTAACCCATCAATTCCCCCCAGGTCAATAAATACTCCGAATTTAGTGATAGAACTAACCTTCCCTTTAACTATCTGCCCCTCTTCAAGATTTGATAGAATCTTATCCTTTCGTTTTTCTTTTTCTTCCAGTTCAAGAAATTTACGAGAAACCACCACATTTTTATTCTTCTTATCAAGTTCAATTACTCTAACCTCCAGGGTTTGTCCCGGATATTTCTTTAAGTTTACATTCCTTTTTAAACTAACATGGGAGGCAGGAATAAAACAATTTAAATACCCTATAGTGGCTACCAGACCGCCTTTTACTATTTTAGTTACTTTCACCTGAATTGGCTTACCTTCTTCAAAGGCTTCAATAAACTTTGTCCAATCCAACCTGAAATCAGCTTCTTTCTTAGACAGAATAAGGCGACCAACCTTGCTTTTTCGCATCACATATACATTCATTCTTTCTCCTATCTGAGGAATTTTGTCCGATGAAGAGCGGTACTCCTCCCAGGGCATAAATCCCTCAGACTTCATCCCTACATCTAATAATATCCCTTCCTTGCTGGTCTGCACCACCTTAGCACTGATTATATCTCCTTCTCTTGTGGGTGCTGGATTTTGATATTTGGTTACCAGGTGTGCAAAGAGCTCCTCTTCCTTTTTCTTCTCAGAAGGCACCTTTTGTATATCAACCTTAACTTTTTCTTCTTTACCTGCCTTTTCTTCTTTAGCTATTTTTTCCTCTTTTTCTCCTGCAACAGAAGCAGTTTTTTGCTCTTTGCCTTTCTGAACAGTTTTTTCTTCTTTTTCAGCAGATGCTCTTATGAGAATGTCGGCTGCCCGGTCAAGCATGTTTTCCTCTTTTGACTTAGCCACTTTTCCTCCCCCCTGTTAAAATCTTATTTCATGATTTAACAATCTTTTTTTTATATCTTTTATAATCGCCTCAGAAGTAGAAGTCCCACCCGTTATACCTGCGCTTTTTAATTTCTTAATCTCATTAAAATTTATATCCTCAAGTTTTTCCACCAGGTAAGTTTTTGCCCTGGAAGAGCGACATATCTCGGCTAACTTTTGAGTGTTGGAACTTTGAGAGCCACCGACCACCACCATAGCCTCTACTTTTTCAGCTAACTGTTTTGTCTCTTCCTGTCTATCTATGACCACCTTGCACAGGGTATTAAATACTCTTATTTCTAATCTGTCTTTTATTAGATTCTTCACGATATTCTTAAAATTGTCAAGGGACTCGGTAGTTTGAGCCACGACTCCAATTTTTTCCACTCGGGGAATTCTCTCAATCTCTTTTTCTTCCTTAATCACGCTTAATTTTTTGGTAGGAGTATTTGATATAACAGCTTTTACCTCTGGATGCTCGGCTGAGCCTACTATTACAATATGATAGGACCGGGTAGCAAGCTCCCGGGTAATTCTTTGCACCCTCATTACATAGGGGCAGGTAGTCTCAACTATTTTTAAACCTCGCCTTCTCCCTTCCTCTAAGAACTCACGGTCAATCCCGTGAGCTCTTGTAAACACGGTTCCTCTTTTTACCTGGCTAAGACTCAAGATAACCTTCACACCTTTCTCCGATAGCTCCTTCATCACCTGGGGATTATGAATCAAATCACCCAGACAATAGATTTCTCTGTTACCTTTTTTTAGCTCATCCTTCACCATCTCAATAGCATGCCTCACACCAAAACAAAAACCAATTTTGCGTGGAATATATACCTTCATTTATTAGCGCCCAGAGCGAGCATTTGTCTTTTGAGAGTTTGCAGAGTGTCGCCAACCACCTCTTTTTTTCTCTTTTTGAAATCTTCAGGCAAAACAGCCTCTCCCACCCGCACTTTTATTTTTGCTAACGTAATTTGTTTCTTTCCCGGGGGCAGCACTTTTTCCGTACCTGTTATCACAACTGGCACAATAGGGACCTTACAGTTAAGAGCAATTCTTATAGAACCCTCCTTCAACTTACCTAATTTACCCGAAACACTCCGTGTTCCTTCGGGGAAAAGAGCTAAAATTTTCCCTTCCTCAAGTACTCTTAAAGCGCTCTGATAGGCAGTTTTGTCAAGCTTATCTCTCCTTAAGGAAAAAGCACCAAGTTTACCGATTAAAAATGCAAAAACAGGATTTTTAAAAAGTTCCTGCTTAGCCATAAAATTTATTCTCCGGGAGGTAATAAGGGCCAGAACAATGGGGTCAAGGTAACTTCTATGGTTGGCAGCTAAAACCATAGCTCCTTTTTGAGGAATTTCCCCCTCTATTTTCAGTCCGAACAAGACTTTAAAAACAATGGTCCCTAAAATCCACAACAATCTATACCACCAGGGTGTTTCCTTCATTAAATATTAATTACCAGTTTTTATTGGCTCTGGTTCGTTAACTTAATTTTTTCTTTTACTATGGTAAAGACTTTTTCTACGGTTTCCCTGATATTCAAATGGGTATTATCAACTAAAATAGCATCAGAGGCTTTTTTCAGGGGAGCAATATCTCTCTCGCTATCAATTTTGTCTCTCATCTTCAACTCCTCCCTCACATCATCCTCTGTGCAATTTATCTGTTTGTCCCGAACCTCTTTCCATCTGCGCTTTGTCCTTTCCTTTAGAGAGGCTGATAAGAATATCTTCACATCTGCCTGCGGAAAAACCACAGTTCCCATATCTCTACCCTCGGCTACCACCGAGCTTTCCTTAGCTATCTCCCTTTGAAGTTCAAGCATTGCCCGCCTTACTCCAAAAATTCTGGAAACAACCGATACCCAACTGTTTATCTCGGGAGTCCTGAGAAGTGCTGATACATCCTCCCCATCCAGATTAACAATTACTCCAGGACTGTTATTTTGCGGCGAAATATTAATCTGGGCACTCATCGCCATTTTAGAGAGAGCCTCTTCATCCTTCAGGTCAATTTGATTTTTCAATGCCTTCCAGGTTAAAGCTCGATACATGGCTCCTGTGTCCATATAAACAAATCCTAATTTTTTAGCCAGAAGATAAGCCGCAGTACTTTTACCTGATGCAGCAGGTCCATCTATGACTATCACAAAAGGTCTCTTGAGCTTTCTACTGGAGAGCTTTCTGGAACTCCCGGATGAAGGCTTCATTTTCTTCCTGCCTGCCAATAGTTAATCTTATATAGTGGGGGAGGTTATAAGCCCCCATATCCCGCACAATAATACCCTTCCTAAGCAAAGCAAGTACTATCTGTCTGGTTTTTTCTCCAGCTTCAATCAGGATAAAATTTGCCTGAGTAGGAATAAATAATACTCCAAGTTGTCTTAATTTTTCATAGAGAAATTTCTTTCCCTGGCCGGTTAAATTTTTACCGCTGATTACATGTTCATTATCTTGAAGACTAACTCGAGCCGCTACCTGAGCCAGAGAATTGACATTGAAGGGAGGACGAGCTCTGTTAAGTATGGATATAATTCCTTTTCTTGCAATGCCATAACCAACTCTTAGCCCTGCCAGCCCGTATATCTTGGAAAAGGTACGCAAAACAACAATATTTTTGCCCTGTTTTACCCAGGATAAAGTATCCGGGTAATCGGGTGCATCCACATACTCGTAATATGCCTCGTCGCAAACAATGAGAACATCGGAAGGAACCTCATCAACTATTTCTTGCATTTCATCTTTTCCTATAATTGTTCCGGTAGGATTGTTTGGATTGCTTATAAATATAACTTTGGTTTTATAAGTTATAGCTTCAATCATCCTCCGGGCATCCAATCTAAAGTCTATAAGAGGAACAGAAACTACGTTTCCCTGAGAAAGTCGCGTGTCTATGCTGTACATCAAAAATGAGGGGTCGCCCATTATAGCCTCATCACCTTTCTGGATGAAAACCCTGCTTATAATGGAGACAATCTCATCAGAGCCATTACCCACAATTATATTATCTGCCTCAATCCCCAGATGCAAGGCCAGATCTTTTTTTAAATAAAAACAGCCCCCATCAGGGTATAAATTAACTTTTTTTGCATTATCCTGGATAGCCTGGATAGCTTTTGGGGAAGGTCCGAGAGGATTCTCGTTAGAGGCCAATTTTATAACCTTAGAGAGCCCGAGCTCCCTTTCTACCTCTTCAACAGGCTTTCCGGGAATATAGGGTTTAACATTTAAAATATCCATGGGAACTTTTTTAAGCAAAGAATCAGAATTCTTTTCTTCCCTGAGCATAGCTATCTTCCAGTTTTAATTAGATTAGTTTGCATAATAGCTCCTTCGGATGCAGAGCCAACAAGGATGGAATAGCGAGCAAGGTAACCTTCTTTTATCCTGGGAGAAACTTTCTGCCATCTTTTTTTTCTCTCCTCCAGCTTGGAGGTAGAAAGCTCCACATCTATTTTTCTTGCCGGAATATCTATCTGGATAATATCTCCATCCTCAAGCAGGGCAATAGGGCCTCCTGCTGCTGCCTCCGGAGATATATGTCCAATGCAAGGTCCCCTTGTCCCCCCGGAAAAACGCCCATCAGTGATAAGCGCCACTGAATCAGAAAGACCCATTCCTGCAACTGTTGCAGTAGGTGAAAGCATCTCCCTCATCCCTGGTCCTCCGCGTGGACCTTCGTATCTTATAACAATTACATCTTCTTTTTGTATCTTACCTTCAAAAATAGCTTTCACTGCCTCTTCTTCTCCATTAAAGACCCTGGCTTTTCCCCTGAATCTTTTTACTGAATCAGCTACAGCTGACTGTTTCACTACAGCTCCCTCGGGAGCCAGGGAGCCATAAAGAATAGCAATCCCTCCTTCCTTTTTATATGGATTATCCCAGGATTTTATAACATCCTCATTATGCCAGCTTACCTTTTTGGCAATCCTTAGAATGTTTTGTCCTGATGCAGTGGGAGAATCAGATAGATGATTTTGCATAACATGTAAAACTGCGGGAATACCCCCTGCCCATTCCAGGTCTTCCATAAAGTGCTCCCCTCCTGGTCTTAAACTAACCAATTGAGGTGTATTTCTGCCTATTTCGTCAAAATCCCTCAAAGAAAGGTTAACTTTTGCCTCCCTGGCAATTGCCAGAAGATGAAGAACCGTATTGGTTGAGCCTCCCATAGCCATATCAACTTTAATCGCATTTTCAAAAGCTGACCTTACCATAATATCACGGGGACATGTATTATTTTTAATAAGTTCCACAACTTTTTCACCTGATTCGTAAGCGATTCTTCTTTTTTTACTTGAAATGGCTAAGGCTGAACCTGCACCGGGAAGACTCATTCCCATAGCCTCAGTTAAACAGGCCATAGTATTGGCAGTATAAAGCCCCTGACAAGAACCAGGACCAGGACAAGCTTCTATTTCCAGAGAACAAAGCTTTTCCTTGCTTATTTTACCTTTTATAAACTCCCCCACCGCTTCAAAGGAATCTCTAACGTAGGAAAGTCTATCCATCCGATACCTGCCTGAGAGCATAGGACCAACTGTTACAACAATTGCAGGGATATTTAAACGAGCTGCAGCCATTAACATACCCGGGGTTATCTTATCGCAATTGGTTAAAAGAACAAGACCGTCAAAACAATGAGCACCGGCTACAGATTCAATTGAGTCAGCTACAAGTTCCCTTGAAGGAAGCGAATACTTCATTCCTGAATGACCCATGGCAAGTCCATCGCATATAGAAGGAATACCAAAGACAAAAGGATACCCCCCTCCTGCCTCCACACCTCTTTCAATAAATCTTTCCATATCCCTCATGGTTATGTGCCCAGGAACTATATCGCTAAAACTTGAGGCTATTCCAACAAAGGGCTTATCAATAGCTCTTGAGGATACACCTGTAGCATAAAGAAGAGCCCGGTGAGGGGTTTTTTCAATTCCCTTTTTTATGTTCTCGCTTCTCATTTTTTATTCCACTCGATAGTAAGATTAAAAAAATATCCACTCATCCGTTGATTTACCAGAAACGGAAGGTAACATTGCTTTTTGGCAGGCTTAGGTTTTCTGGTGGAGGCAGGGGGAGTCGAACCCCCGACCTCGTCCACGCCAAGGACGCGCTC
>JACUUP010000219.1 GCA_014859225.1 Candidatus Aerophobota bacterium | reverse complement strand
AGAATTAGAAGGGCACAAAATCGATGATTTGATAGCTCTTTAGATTTTTGACAGTGCAAACTCTGTAAAGCTATTTAATACTTTCTTATAGAATCAAAGAAAGAAGCGTTCAGAGGTAAATGTTGATGCTTAAATTTTTGTTCCTATACCCTCAAAGCAAAGGAAAAAGCTTCAATTTTGTTAGTAGAAATATTTTTGCCCGAAGGAAGCATGATTTTTTATTTAAAATAGCGACATCTTTTATTATTTTTCTGGTGATGTTCGCTTCTTTGGCAGTCTGGGCAGAGCAACTTCAATGGCAGGAAACCGTCCAGGAATTCAGATTAGAAAATGGTCTTAAAGTCTTAATGCTAAAAAGGGAGCGTTCTCCCACCATTGCCTTCAGGGTGCTTTTTAAAACAGGGGCAGTTGATGAGCCAACAGGGAAAACAGGCCTTGCCCATCTTCTCGAACATATGATGTTTAAAGGAACAACCACAATTGGCACTGAGGACTACGAAAAAGAGTGGCCCCTTTTAGAGAAGATGGATAGGCTTGCCAAAAAACTTCTGGAAGCTGAAAGAGAGGGAAGACCTGAGGAAGAAATAGAAAATATCAGAGAAATTTTTGAAGCTACCCAGAAAGAAGCTGAGCAATATGTTAAAACAGCAGAGCTAAATAAGATATACGATGAAAGTGGTGCAACTGAACTTAATGCTATGACCTGGCAGGATGGTACCCTTTATACAGTATCCTTACCCTCAAATAGACTCGAGCTCTGGGCTCGCCTGAGCGCTGATTCAATTGCTAATCCTGTTTTCCGCGAGTTCTACAAAGAACGCAGTGTAGTGATGGAGGAGCGCCGTCAACGAACTGAAACCGAGCCCACGGGTTTTTTAAGAGAGCATTTTCTGGCAGCAGCCTTCATTGCTCATCCTTACAGAAGTCCAACGCTTGGCTGGATGTCAGATTTAGAAGGGATGATGCGGGAGGATTTGAAAGAGTTTTACCAGCGCTACTATGTGCCAGCTAATGCAGTGGTTGCATTAGTGGGAGACATTGAACCAGAACAGGACATCCATATTATCCGCAGATATTTTTTAGCTATTAGTCCCGGAGATATTCCACCCTCTGTATCAACACAGGAGCCAAAACAGCAGGGTGAAAGACGAACAGTGGTAAAATTTGATGCCGAGCCCGAGGTTTTCATCGGTTATCACAAACCCACCTATCCTGATAGAGAGGCATATGTATTTGATGTTATTGATACGCTTTTAACCGCAGGGAGAACATCCCGTCTTTTTAAGCGAATGGTACAGGAGGAGCGAGTTGCTCTATCAGTTAGGACAGGCTCAGGTTTTCCCGCACAAAGATACAACAATCTTTTTTATTTCCACGGCATTCCCCGTCATCCTCATACAACCAGAGAACTTGAGGATATTTTTTACGAGGAGCTTGAAAGCTTAAAAAGGGAACTGGTCAGCGAGAAAGAACTGGAGAAAATAAAAAACCAGGTAAGGGCAAACTTTATCTACGGCTTAAAATCAAATGAGGGACTTGCCACCCGACTTGTCTATTACGAGGCTTTTTTTGACGGTTGGGAGATGATGATGAAGTATCCTGATATAATTGAATCAATTACGGCTGAGGAGATTATGCAGGTTGCCAGGGAGTATTTTACCGAAGATAACCGCACAGTTGCAACACTTGCGAGGAAAAAGGAAAATGAGGAAAATAAAATTAACAAAGAATAATACGCATAAACGCAGAAAAAGCTTACCTTTCTTAACTTTTATTTTAACCTTTGTTTTCCTTTCAGCAATTTATCTTCCGGGAAAGGCAAATACCTTTATCCGGACTGATTTTACCTTTCCCGACCCGGGTGAGCTTACCTTTAAGCCTGTTGAGTTTATTCCTCCGGAACCACAGCGGGTAGAGCTTGACAACGGGATAATCCTTTACCTTCTCCAGGACCACGAACTTCCCATTGTTGAGGCGCAAGTT
>JACUUP010000218.1 GCA_014859225.1 Candidatus Aerophobota bacterium | reverse complement strand
GATAAAATAATTAAGTTGAACATGTTAGAGATTTAAAGGAGGAAAACGAAAATGAGTGCGCCGAGCAAAGCTCGCGCTGTCCAGTTGGTGACCTTCTCAAGGATGCTGATAAATGAAACAGCTTGAGTTGTTTAAAGATTTTAAGGAGAAGGAAATCCAACTCAGGGAAAGGCCAGCCACCACCCTGATACCAAACTCTGCATACGGCAAGGTAACAAACCGTGTGAAGCCAGAGGGAGGGAATCCTTGGGCCGCAAGCGATAAGCTGAAGGTATTGAGCCCCGAAATAGCCATCATCGGGAAGGCTGACAAGCTTCATTTCTTGGAAGGCAGTATAGCTACCTTCGGTAAAGGCAAGGAAGTAGCTGCTTCCCCGGGGTCTAAGGCCGGGGCACGAGGAGAAAAGGACAACGTGGGAACTCGGGAGACCCGTAGCATTCCCCAAAATGAGGTATGGACTACCAAGCCTACAAACGGTAAGGAAGTCCAGATGATGCTATGGGAGTCGGACCAACCCATACGAGCTAAGAAGCAGGGTAATGCCTGCAGAGCAAAGGGGTTGGCAGCAGTGTTTTGGGAGGAAAGGGACACTTCCTCCACACTCAGAGGTGGAAAAAGGAAGTCAACAAAACTTTCCTCCCTCTCTTTCCGAGCAAGAGAAAATCCACAGATTAGGTTCACCTCATTAGCTCACATCTTAACTTTGGATTTTCTCAAAGAATGTTTCTGGGAGCTAAAGAAAAACAAAGCTCCTGGAGTAGATAGGGTGACGGTTAAAGAGTATGGGGAGAACCTCAAGGAGAACCTCAAGGATTTGGTGGAAAGATTGAAAAGCAAACACTACAGACCTCAGCCAGTAAGAAGGGTTTATATCCCGAAACCTAAAGGGGGAAAAAGGCCCTTAGGTATACCAACTGTGGAAGATAAAATTGTCCAGATGGGGTTAAAGAGAATCCTTGAGGCAATCTTCGAGGTGGACTTTCTTGATGTATCCTATGGCTTCAGGCCGAGAAGGAACTGTCATCAAGCTTTGGATACACTGGATAAGATGATAATGACAAAACCTGTTAATTACGTTGTGGATATGGATATTGAGAAATTCTTCGATACAGTAAATCACAAGTGCCTAATGAAACTTCTAAGAAAAAGGATAGCTGACCCAAATATCCTAAGACTTGTAGGACGCCTCCTAAGACAAGGGGTAATGGAAGAAGGAAAATATTATCAGGTAGATAAGGGCACACCTCAAGGTGGGATACTAAGCCCCCTTCTTGCCAACATCTACCTTCACTACTGTTTGGATATGTGGTTTGAGAAAGTGGTAAAAAGAGAAGCTATAGGGTTCTGCAAGCTTATCCGTTACTGTGACGATTTTGTGGCAGGATTTCAAAAGATAGCCGATGCAAGAGCAGTGGAGAAAGCGCTAAGGAAAAGACTAAATAGGTTTGGACTAAGTATATCCGAGGAGAAGAGCAGAATAATTCCCTTTGGTCGCTACCCCTGGCTTAGTGCTCAAGGAAAAGGCAAGAAGCTTAAAACTTTTGATTTTCTCGGATTCACTCATTACTGCACAGGGACAAGAAAAGGTCACTTTAGGGTAGGGCGGAAAACAGCCAAGGCAAAATTCAGACAGAGAATAAAAGAGCTAAATGGGTGGTTAAAGGATACCCGTAATCTGGTAGAGCTAAAGGAATGGTGGCAAATTCTCAGGCTAAAGCTACTTGGTCACTACAACTACTATGGAATAAGCGGGAATATGCTAAAGATGAATGCATTCTACAAAAGGGCTATAAGACTCACTTTCAAATGGATAAACAGGAGAAGTCAAAAGAAAAGCTATAACTGGATACAGTTTTGCAGGTTCCTCCAGTATAACCCTTTACCCAAGCCAAGGATATATCACTTAACCTATACCCTGTCCTCGAGAAAGAGATACATTGTTGAAGAGCCGGATGTGGTAATTCCACAAGTCCGGTTCTGTGA
>JACUUP010000271.1 GCA_014859225.1 Candidatus Aerophobota bacterium | reverse complement strand
AATGAGGTAATTTGCGTTGTGGGAGGAGGAAACACTGCAGCCGAGGAAGCAATTTATCTTACCCGATTTGTAAGCAAAGTTTACCTTCTGCATCGACGTGATGAGCTTCGGGCTGATAAAATCTTGCAGGAAAGAGTTTTAAAAAATGAAAAAATTGAAATTCTATGGAGCACAGTTTTGCATGAAATTTATGGAAATGGACAGGTAGAAGGTATCAAAGTGCAAGAGGTAAAAACAGGGAAGATAAAAAACCTTCCCTGTAAAGGAGTTTTCATATATGTAGGAACAAAACCCAATTCTGAGTTTATTCGGGGCTGGATTAAAACAGATGAAAAGGGATTTATCCTGACAGATGAAAGATTGCAAACAAACATAGCCGGGATATTTGCCTGCGGTGATGTAAGGTCAAACCTGTTAAAACAGGTGATAGTAGCCTGTGCTGAGGGAGCGCAGGCTGCCTTTATGACAAATAAATATCTGGAAAGTAAAACTCTTATTTGACAAAAACTTTCTTTCATGGTAAAAATAAAGAGAAAAAAATGAAAAGAAAATCAACTTATTTTTCAGCGGGTCTGGTAGTTACTTTTTTATTTACCTTAAGCTCTATTGCTCAAGGTTCATATTTGGATGTTACCGATACCGGTTTTACTCGACTTCCCATTAGCGCCAGAGCTATGGGAATGGGAGGAGCCTTTGTTGCCGTAGCGGATGATTACAGTGCCTGTTATTATAATCCGGCTGGATTGGTTCATCTTCAGCAGCGCCAATTGGGGACTATGTATACTGACCTTTACGGTCTTGGACTTCTAAGTCACAGCTTCCTTAGTTTTGCTGAGCCAGATATGGGAATGGGGAGTGGCGCGCTGAGCTGGAGCCATCTTTCAGCCAATCTGGAGCCAGAAACCTGGAGCTATGACCTCTGGGCTTATTCGTACGCTAATTATCTTTTTAATAGAGAAGATTTTTTTATAAGTAATAGCTGGGGAATTAATTTAAAATACCTAAGGCAAACTACCCCCCATGAGGATGCTTCCGGGTACAGTTTTGATGTCAGTTATCTGGGGAAAAGTGAAAAACTTTCCTGGGGCATCTGTATCCAGGATGTTTTTTCCAGGATAGACTGGCAAACAGGTCACACAGATACCCTCCCTTTGAACATCATGTTGGGGATAGCCTTTAATTTAAACCAGGTTGCTCTTATTGCCCTGGACCTGGATGTATCACCCACAGATATACTAAGAGGTATGAGATTAGGAGGGGAGTGGGAGCTTACGAGAAACATTTTCTTCAGAGCGGGATTGTCTCAAAAACTCCAGAAAGACGAAAATTTAAACTTTTCCACAGGAATTGGCCTGGGGACAGATTTTCTCAGCGCGTTGAATTTTGTCTTCAATTATGCTTTCACAACTTCAACCGAGTTTGCGGGAACTCATTATCTTTCCTTCTCCTTTATTTTTTAACCGGGAACAAAATCTTCACCCGCATCTACTTTAAGAACAAACTGTTTTAAAAGCTCTATAGCATTTTCTACATCTTCTAAAGAAATAACTTCCACCGGCGTATGAAGATAGCGCACCGGCACAGAAATAATTCCCGCAGCCACACCTGAGCGATTAATTTGAATAACATTAGCATCGGTGGGAGTTGCTCTTGGTTCCCCGGCAATTTGATAAGGAATATTTTTCTCTTCAGCTATCTCTACCAGTAGCTCGCCCACCTTAGGATTTATATTTGGACCTCTGGATAGAACAGGTCCTTTTCCCAATCTAATATCTCCCTCTTTTTTCTTATCCATGTCGGGAAAATCGCTGGCTGAATCAGCATCTACAGCGATTCCAATATCAGGGTTAATGGAAAAGGCTGCCGTTCGTGCACCCCTTAAACCCACCTCTTCCTGAACAGTAGAGGCTACAAAAAGTGCCGCAGGAAAAGAAAGGTTAAAAAGGGACTTTAAAACCTCACAGATAATAAAAGTCCCCATTCTATCATCAAATCCTCGGGCAACAGCAATATTTCCCTGCAACATCTCAAGAGAAACAGCAAAAGTTATAGGGTCTCCCACTTTTACTATTTGTTCTGCCTCTTTTTTGTCCGATACACCGATGTCAATCCACTGTTTGGAAAGTTCAACCACTTTCTTCTTTTCCTCCTCTTCCAGCACATGTATGGGTTTTTTTCCTATAACTCCCAGGATGGGCCCTGAGCTTGTGTGAATTTTTACTCTCTGTCCGGTGGTAACATGCGCATCCACACCTCCAATAGAAGAAAAGTATATGAATCCATCATCGCTAATGTACCTCACCATAAACCCCACCTCATCGCAGTGCGCAGCCAGCATTATACGAGGTCTTCCCTCCGGATTTTTCTCTGCAATCACATTTCCATGGATGTCAGTTTTTATATTGTCCGCTCTTTCCTCCAGTTCTTCTCTCACAATTCTTTGAATGGGTTGTTCAAAACCTGAAGGGCTGGGTGCCTCAATTAATCTCTTTAAAAATGCAAAAGATGTCTCTTCCATTTCATCCCCCTTTTTTGAGCTTTCATGTTTAATGGTAGCAAGTAAAAGAATATATGTCAACAAAGAATAACAATGGGGTCAGGTCTTGCAATATCACATTTTCAATAGTAATGGATTAGGTTTTATAAAAAAACAGTAGGACAGGCGTCTCGCCTGTCATTGTGAACTTCATTTAACCGCCTGGCAAAGGGAGAGGGCAAAATCCCCCACCTTATTTACCATATCATCTTTACCTTTATTTTCCATTATTTTACGGATAATTGCCGAGCCAACTATCACCCCATCGGCAAGGCGGGAAGCTTTTTTTGCCTGGGAAGGGGAAGAGATACCAAACCCTATAACCACGGGGGTTTTTGAGCAGGACTTAATTTTATGAAGCAGTGAAGTTAACATTGTTTGTTTTTCTTCTCCTCCCCCGGTTATACCCGTGTAGGAGACACAGTAAATAAAACCTTCGCTTATGCTTGAGATAAGTTTTATTCTTGCCTCTGAGCTTACGGGAGTTAGAAGAAAAATTAAAGCTAAATCTTTTTCTTTCGCCATTTGTCTTATATCTTCGCCTTCTTCAGGAGGAAGGTCAGCTAAAATTAAACCATCAACTCCAGCATCTTTTGCCTGTTGAACAAATCTTTCCTGGCCAAATTTAAAAACAGGATTATAGTATCCCATAAAGATAAGGGGTATGGATGTTTTTTCTCTTAGCTTGCTCACAAATTTAATTGCTTTTTTTAGAGTAACTCCACCCCTCAAAGCTTCATAGGAGGCATTTTGAATAACAGGACCATCGGCAAGGGGGTCAGAGAAGGGAATACCAAGCTCAATAATATCTGCACCTCTTTTTTCCAGTTCTAAAATTAAATCCATACAGGTTTTCATATCAGGATAACCCAGGGTAAGAAAAGGGATGAAAGCTTTCTCACCTCTTTTTTGTAGCACATCAAATGTAGCCTTTATGTTACTCATTTTGTAGCCTCTCATTAACGAGTTGCACATCTTTATCTCCCCTGCCAGAAAGATTCACAACACAAGTTGCCCTCTTATCCATAGAAGGGGCAGTTTTCAGGGCATAGGCTATGGCATGAGAGCTTTCCAGAGCAGGGATTATTCCCTCAAGCCTGGTTAATAACCTAAAAGCATCAAGTGCCTCCTCGTCACCAACAGTTGTATATTTAACTCTCCCCGTCCGCTTCAGATAGGAGTGTTCAGGACCCACCCCCGGATAATCAAGACCTGCTGCTACGGAATGGGTGGGAAGAATCTGACCGTTATTATCCTGGAGAAGAAAATTTTTACTCCCGTGCAGGACCCCAACAGTTCCCTTAGCTAAAGTAGCCCCATGAAACGCTGTGGAAAGCCCAAAACCAGCTGCTTCCACTCCTATCAGTTCAACCTTTTCTTGCAAGAAAGGATAAAACATGCCTATAGAATTGCTCCCACCTCCCACGCAGGCAATCAATACATCGGGTAGTTTTTTCTCCTGAACAAGGATTTGTCTTTTCAGTTCTTTGCCGATAACTGACTGAAAATCCCTCACCATCACAGGATAAGGATGCGGTCCAACCACCGAGCCTAAAACATAAAAGGTTTCCTCAACATTCGTAGCCCAGTCTCTAATAGCTTCGTTAATAGCATCCTTGAGCGTTCTACTCCCAAGACCAACAGGAACAACCTTTGCTCCAAGAAGCCTCATTTTAAAAACATTAATTTCCTGTCTTTTAATATCTTCCTCTCCCATATATACCTGACAGGGAAAACCAAAAACAGCCGCTGCTGTAGCTGTAGCAACACCATGTTGTCCGGCTCCGGTCTCTGCAATTATACGCTTTTTACCCATTCTTCCTGCCAGAATTACCTGCCCCAAAGTATTGTTAATCTTATGAGAGCCTGTATGGGCAAGGTCTTCCCTCTTTAAATAAATCTTTGCTCCCCCCAGATACTCCGTTAATCTGCGGGCAAAATATAAAGGTGTGGGTCTTCCTGCATACTGGCGAAGATAAAAGCTTAGCTCTTTTTGAAACCCCATCTTATCTTTTTTTGCCTTAATATAAGCCTGCTCAAGTTCTTGAAGAGCAGGCATCAGTATCTCGGGGACGAATCTTCCTCCAAATTCGCCAAAATGACCCCTGAAATCAGGCAGTCTATAATACCTCATTTCGCTCTCCTTACAATCTCAATAAACTTCTGCAGTTTATTTCTTGATTTTTTTCCCGGTGCATCCTCCACACCACTTGCAACATCTACAGCATAAGGTCTAACTTTGTCAATAGCCTCTGCTACATTATCCGGGGTAAGCCCTCCGGAAAGAATCAGAGGAAGACCAGGCATTTTCACTTTCCTTGCAATTTCCCAGTTAAAAACCTTTCCCGTTCCACCCCTTTTAGCTGAAGAGAAAGTATCCAGAAGGCAGGCATCAACCCTGCCTTCGTAATCCAAAATATTATCAGGCACTTCATCTTTCACAAAAAAAGATTTTATCAGCTTATAGGGAAACTCTTCACAATAAGAAGGAGATTCATCTCCATGAAACTGACAGGTGGACAAAAGACAAAAACGTGCAATCTGTAGTACTTTTTGCGGCTCCTCGTTAACAAAAACACCCACTCTATCTACAAAAGGAGGAAGCTTCTTGATTATCCTCTTTGCCTCCTCGGGGGCAATTTGTCTTGGACTTTTTGCAAAGATAAACCCAAGAGCATCTACTCCCAAATTTACAGCCAAGAAAGCATCCTCTTTATTGGTTATACCGCATATTTTAATTTTAACCATAACAAAGCTCTCTTAACTTTTCACCAGGATTTGAACTTCGCAAAATAGCCTCTCCTACCAGAAAGATATGCACACCCTTTGCTCTTAATAGTTTTATATCCTCAGCAGTTTTTATGCCACTTTCACTAATTACAACAGAGGATGGGGGAAGAAGACTTAAAATCCTCTCGGTTATGCTTAGATTAACTTCAAAATTCTTTAAGTCTCTATTATTAATTCCCACGAGCAGTGGGAAGGGAAGATGCAAAATTTTTTTAACATCTTCAGGAGAGTGTACCTCTACTATGCACCCCATCTGGATGCTACAGGCAGTTTGATAAAACTTCAGAAGTTTTTCCTGGCTGAGCATTCTTGCGATGAGTAAGATGGCATCTGCACCGTAAAGTTTTGCTTCATAGATTTGATACTCATCCACTATAAACTCTTTAGCAAGAACAGGTAAAGAAACTGCCCCTTTCGCCATCTGCAGGTCTTTCAGGTTTCCCCCGAAGAACTTTTCATCAATTAAAACGGATATAGCTGAGGCTCCATTTTGCTCATAGAGCCTGGCAAACTGAGCAGGGTTTAAATTATCCCTTAAAATACCGGCGGAGGGGGAACGCCGTTTAATCTCGGCAATTATGCGCACCCTATCCCCACAAGAAATACTTGTTTTAAAATCTCGGGGATATTGGGTTTCATCTAATCTTACCTTTAACCTAAAAAGGGGCAAAGTTTTCTTTTTTTTTGCAACCTCTTTTTTCTTGAAAATTATTATCTTCTCAAGTATATCCTGAAACATTTATCTTTCCTCATCCTCCTTATTAAATACTATTTGTAAACTCTATTAAATCATCTAATTTTTTAACTGCTTTTCCTGAATCAATACAGAAGGCGGCAATTTCCACTCCCTCTTCAGGATTACTGGCTACACCTGCTCCCAACAAACAGAAGGCGGAGTTAATCAGCACCATATCTCTTTTAGCTCCTTTCTCTTTGCCACTTAAAATATTGCGCATTATCCCAGCATTTACTTTCCTATCTCCCCCTTTAAGTGAGCTTAATGACCACCTCCTCAGACCAAGTTTTTCAGGTTCTATAGAGTAACCAATAATTTCTCCCTCCCTTAACTCTACCACCTTAGTAGATGAGGTTACGCTAACCTCATCCAATCCATCCTCGCCCCGCACTATAAAAGCTCTTTTAACTCCCAGATGTGATACAACGCAGGCTATGGTAAAAAGGAGGGATGAGCTGTAAACCCCTAACAGGCGAACATTTGCCCTCAAAGGGTTAGTTAAAGGACCTAAAATATTAAACACTGTCCTTATTCCTATCTCACGTCTTGGATGCAAAGCATACTTCATAGCAGGATGAAAAAAAGGAGCATATAAAAAACCTACACCTATCTCCTCTAAAGATTTTTTTACTAAATCAGGTGAAATCTCAAGTTTAACTCCGAGTTCCTCTAAAACATCAGCACTGCCACACATACTTGATAGAGCTCTATTTCCATGTTTAGCTACCTTTACCCCGCTAGCTGCCACTACAAAAACACAGCTCGTTGATACATTGAATGTACCAATCCCGTCCCCTCCTGTGCCACAGGTATCTACAAGAATACCACCATTCCAGGGAAAACTTACAGCTTTATCCATCATCTCCTCAGCCATACCAGTTATCTCCTCCACCGTCTCTTTTTTCATTCTAAGGGCGGTAAGAAAGGCGGCAATTTGAGAGGAGGTTGTTTTTCCCTGCATAATCTCAGACATAACTTCTTTTGCCTGAGCCTTGCTCAAGTTTTTTCTCTGGACAAGCATACTTAGCGCTTCTCTAATCATCTTATCCTCAGGGGGATTGATTCTTTTATATTCAAGAAATTACTTAAAAGTTTCATACCTTCTTTCGTTAATATGGACTCAGGGTGAAACTGCATACCAAATAGAGGATAACTTTCATGTCTTATTCCCATTATTTCCCCCTCTTTTGTCCAGGCTGTCAATAAAAAACAGGAGGCAAGAGTATCCTCTTTAATGATTAAAGAATGATAACGGGTAGCTATGAAAGGATTTTCCACTCCATGGTATATTTCCCTCCCGCTGTGATGGATAAGAGATGTTTTTCCATGCATTAATCTTTTAGCCCGAACAATTCTTCCCCCAAAGACTTCCCCAATGCACTGATGGCCAAGACAAACTCCTAAGATAGGAATAACTCCAGCAAAGCGCTCAATTACCTTATTGGATATGCCGGCATCAGAGGGTCTACCCGGGCCAGGAGATATAACAATTGCGGAAGGATTTTTATCCTTTATCCTGTCACAAGATATTTTATCATTTCTATAAACCTCTACCACCTCTCCTAACTCACCCAAATATTGAACCAGGTTGTAGACAAAAGAGTCATAGTTATCAATTACCAGAACCATCCTTTTCCCTCCTCGGTAAGCTCTATGGCTGAAGTTAAAGCTTTAGCTTTATTTACAGTTTCTTTAAACTCATTTTCTGGAATAGAATCAGCAACAATTCCTGCCCCTGCCTGAATGTAAGCTGTATCACCCTTCACAATCATAGTGCGAATAATTATGCAGGTATCCATATTACCGGAAAAGCTAAAATAACCAAGAGCTCCTCCATAAGCTCCCCGGCAGCAAGGCTCAAGCTCTTCAATTATCTGCATAGCTCTTACCTTGGGTGCACCAGAAACAGTTCCTGCGGGGAAACAGGCTCGCAAAAGGTCAAATTGGTCTAATCCATCACGTAAGGTTCCCCGGACCTCGGAGACAAGATGCATCACATGTGAATATTTCTCAAGAGAAAAAAGTTCTTTAACTTTCACTGTCCCATAATCGCAAACTCTTCCCAGGTCATTTCTACCAAGGTCCACCAGCATTATATGCTCGGCTCTTTCTTTATCGTTTTTTAAAAGCTCATCTGTCAGCCTTGCATCATCTTCCTCGCAGCTTCCTCTTGGTCTTGTCCCGGCAATGGGTCTGAGTATAACTTCCTTTCCTTCCTTACGCACTAAAATCTCGGGAGACGAGCCTGCAATAGAAAAATCACCACATTTTAAAAAATACATATAAGGCGAAGGATTCAAGGACCTTAAAACTCTATAAATATCAAGAGAAGAAGAAGAAATTTTCCTGCTAAATTCCTGAGATATAACCACCTGAAAAATATCTCCATCCCTTATGTACTCCTTAGCCTTTTCTACAGCTTTTGTAAAACTTTCCGGGCTAAAATTAGATTCAATTTCCCTTTTTTCCGGGATACAGCTTGAAATCTCCAAAGATGAAGAAAATTTACTCCTTAACCTAAAAACTATCTCATCTATTCTCTGTGTTGTTCTCTGGTAAATTTTTTCAGGGCTACCTTCATCTTCATCTAAAAAAGCAAAACTTATTATCTTTATGCGGTGGTCAAGATGGTCAAATATAACTACACTTTTCGTAAATATAAAAAATAAATCAGGAAAATCTGAATCTTTTTTATCTAAAAAAGAAATCTTTTCCCAGAACTTAACTACATCGTATCCCACATATCCAACTGCTCCTCCAGAAAAAATAGGAAGGTGAGGAAGGTTTACCACTTTAAATCGTTGCATAATCTGCTTCAAAGTTTGAAGGGGGTCATTTTCTATATTATGAATTTCTACTTTGCCCGTTGAAGAAAAAAGCCGCCCTTTTTTTCCCTTACTTTCAAAAATCATGAAGGGGTCAATTCCTAAAAATGAGTATCTTCCAAGACGCTCTCCTTTTTCCACGCTTTCTAAAAGGTAGGTATAATCTTGTAATTTTCCCTCAGAGCTTTTTTCTTGCGGCTGCAGTTTCATAAAAGCAGACAATGGAGTTTCTAAATCGGCGAGTATTTCTCTATAGATAGGAATTAAATTACCCTGCCGGCAAAGTTTTTCAAACTCAGCAAATTCAGGGTAATATGTTGCTCTTTTTGGCTCAAAAAAAATAGAGCGCATCCGCCTCGTCTCATCTTGTCTCATCTATATTGCTCCTTCCTTTTCTCTGCTATTCTCAAGTTTTTAATTTATTACATTTAACCTTTAGCTTCCTGTCCTTCCAGTTCTACTTTTCCATATTTTGTAAAAACCTCTGCTTTTCCTCTAATTTTTATAGCAGATGTATGCCGTGTGAACTGAGCTACCATTAATTCTCCTTTGTCCAGTTTCTCGGTATGATGAATCCTGGTCATTTCCCCACGCGTTAGCCCGATAATGGTAACCCCCCTCTCCAGTGCCTTAATCACAATATATTCAGCTACAACTTCATCCTGTATGTCCATAATGCTACTTTATTAGCAAAAATAAAATTTTTGTCAAATAGGTGGCTGCAACCTTTAGCCCGCGAGAAGAATACCTATGTAGCCGCAGGCTTTAGCCTGCGTAAAAGAGCGCACCCTGAAGGGTGCGGCTACATTAATACGGAAGAAATACCACGCACCTTAAAAGGTGCGCCTACACTTCTGGCAGAGTGCTCCCAAGAGCTTCATCTTGTGCCCTCTGCTGCAGGACGCATTGGAGGTGGCATCCGACGTGAAGATACATAAAGAAGCACCGTGTTCACCACAAATAAAACCGTTAAAACTACAATTACCTTTCCCAAAAAACTAACTTCACCTGAGGGACCAAAAAAAGTATCCTGCCTTCCTCCAAAAACTGCTCCCGTGCTTGCGCCCCTACCAACTTGCAGCAAAACTGCTCCGATTAATAAAATACAAATAATCACCTGAAAGACCAAAAGAATTCCCATCAAAACTCTCCATACTTTACTATTTTAATAAAGGAATCAACATCCAGGCTGGCACCCCCTACAAGCGCCCCATCAATATCGGGCTCTTGCATGAGCTCTTTTATGTTATCCGGTTTTACGCTGCCCCCATACTGAACTCTCACCAGATTAGCTGTTTTTTTGTCAAATATTTCCTGAAGAATTTCCCTTATAAACTGATGCATATCCTGAGCCTGCTTTGGAGTGGCAGTTTCCCCGGTTCCTATAGCCCAAACTGGCTCATAAGCAATAACAATCTGGGGAACCTCGGAAGAGTTAATACCCGTAAAGCATTTTGTCAACTGAGATTTAACTATCTCTTTTGCCAGCCCTTTTTTTCTTTCTTCAAGCTTCTCCCCCACGCAAACAAGTGGGGTAAGCTGAAACTTTAACGCTGCCTTTATTTTTTTATTTATCCCCTCATCCGTCTCGCCAAAATACTGTCTTCTCTCGGAATGACCCAGGATAACATACCTGCATCCAACATCCATCAACATTAAAGGCGACACCTCACCCGTGTAGGCACCTTTTTCCTCCCAGAACATATTTTGAGCACCCAAAGCTACATCTGTTTCACCAAGAAGAGAGCTTATCATCTTAAGGTAGGGGAAAGGTGGGAAAATGACGGTTTCCACATCCCTGTATGTCCCTAATTCCGAAATTAACTTTTTTGTAAATTCTGTAGCTTCCTGCAAACTCTTATTCATCTTCCAGTTACCGCCCATAATTGATTTTCGCAACATTTTCTCCTCAGTCTTTTTTATCCTTTAAAACAGCTACTCCTGGAAGCTGTTTCCCCTCTAAAAACTCAAGTGATGCTCCTCCTCCGGTTGAAACATGACTCATCTTATCCAGCAAATTATCCTTTTTCAGTGCGCTAATAGAATCTCCCCCTCCCACCACAACTTCCGCTTTTACCCGGGCAAGCTTTCTGGCAATCTCCCCTGTTCCCCGGGCAAACTCATCAATCTCAAAGTAACCAAGAGGTCCGTTCCAGAAAATTGTTTTTGCCCGCTCAATAGATTCATTAAAAAGCCTTATAGTCTCAGGGCCTATATCAAGTGCCAGGTAGTTTGAGGGGATTTCTTTCTCACCAACTATTTTAATTTGCACACCACTTGCAATCTCAGGAGCAACAACATGGTCTACGGGAAGATGAATCCTGCAACCTCTTTTTTCTGCATCTTCCATAATTTTCTTAGCTTCCTCTACTTTATCCTCCTCTACCAGGGACCTGCCCGTCGGAATTTTTTCAGCTCTAAGAAAGGTGTATGCCATTGCTCCCCCAATAAGAATTTCCTGACATTTCCCAAGAAGGCTCTTTAGAACACCTATTTTATCAGAAACCTTCGCACCTCCTAAAATGGCTATAAAGGGAGAAGCTGGATTGGTTAAAATGCCATCCAGCATCTCAAGCTCCTTAGCCATAAGAAGACCGGAAACTGCCAGAAGAAACTCAGCAACACCTACAGTGGAAGCATGAGCGCGATGTGCTGCTCCAAAAGCATCATTAACAAAAATATCTCCCAATCGGGCAAGCTTTTTAGCAAACTCTACATCATTTTCCGTTTCCTCTTTGTAGAATCGGGTATTTTCTAAAAGAACTACATCACCTGATTTTAATTTATCCACAACCTGCTCTACCTCATCACCCACACACGTATCCAATTTTATCACTTTTTTGCCCAAAATTTCAGAAAGTCGCTCAGCCACCTTATCCATCTTAAGCTCAGAAACAACTTTCCCTTTGGGTCGACCCAGATGAGATATAAGAATAAGACGGGCACCTTTTC
>JACUUP010000217.1 GCA_014859225.1 Candidatus Aerophobota bacterium | reverse complement strand
TTATGGTGAGGAGCATTATCCCATCTAATTCTTAGATTGCCGTTTTTATCTTGCCAGTGATATGAATATAAATAGGTTTTTTCAGAAATATATTCTTTAACATGAAGCTCGCTTTCATCTATGAGTATAGCTTTAATTTTTAAAAAATAAAAATCTTCACCCTGCTTGAAGTCCAGGATGCTGTATTGCTTTATAGCTTTGCTTTTGTTAACTAACTCTAATGTCCTTAGCACTTTCTATTGCCCTTAATTTTGACTCTAAGTTTCTCAGACTTTCAGTATAGGCTTTCCATTCAATATAGTCATCCCATTTTTCAAAATCTTCATCCTCTTTTTTCATCCTATCTTCAAATTCTTCAAATGTATATCCATATTTTTTCTCAAAAGTTCTTATTCTTTCCTTAATTGGAGCAATTTGGGAGATTGTTAGCAGTTTTTCAAACGTTCTAACATCTTCTTTGGATACAACTATAGACATCTTTTCCACCCCCTTTTGTTTTTGTTGTATTATACTCATTTTTGAGGTTTTTGTCTATACATGGTTTCTCATCTTATCCTGATGCGTAAATAAAAAGGGAATTTGGTTAAGAAGGAACATGTCCAGCGGAAGGGGAAAAACTGGTGGGCTGTGCAGGAATCGAACCTGCAACCTACGGATTAAGAGTCCGTTGCTCTGCCAATTGAGCTAACAGCCCCAGAAGGGGTGAGCGGGGGGATTTGAACCCCCGGCCACTGGGGCCACAACCCAGTGCTCTAACCGGACTGAGCTACGCTCACCATCTTAATGCGTTGTAATAAGTATACAATTTTTTAACGAAAGTCAACCGAAACATCCTTTTTACTCGTTTACCACGGGGTTTTCCAGAGTGCCAATTCTCTCTATGGTAACCTGGACCGTATCCCCGGGTTTAAGAAACACCGGAGGTTTCCGGGCAAAGCCCACTCCGGCTGGAGTTCCAGTCATAATGAGTGTCCCCGGAAGAAGCGTCATCTGCCGGGAAAGGTAGCTTACAATTTGGGGAATCGTAAATATAAGCTCAGCGGTAGTTGCATCCTGCATGAGCTTACCATTGACCTTGGAACTGATACGCAGGCTGGAAGAATCAAGCTCTGTTTCAATAACTGGACCCACCGGGGCAAAGCTGTCAAACGATTTTCCCCGTGCCCATTGTTTATCCCGTCTTAGCTGGCAGTCACGGGCGCTCACATCGTTACCGCAGGTATAACCAAAAATATACTCAAAAACCCTTTGCTCGGGTACATTTTTTGCAAGTTTTCCGATAACAATGGTAAGCTCTGCCTCGTAGTCAACTTCCAGAGGAGCTTCTGCGGGCAGCATAATTGGTTGAAGGTGTGCGGTTACAGCCGAGGTTGCTTTCAAAAATATGATTGGCTCAGGAGGAAGCTCTACATTGCTTTCCTTTGCATGCTGTTTGTAATTTAACCCCAGGGCGATAATGTTAGGTGGCTCAACCGGGGGTAAAAACTTGCAAACTTTGCCAACAGAAAAACTCACACCTGTTTTCCTGGCGCTTTCTAAGAGGGGAGAGCAGTCAAGAAGGTGCACTGCATCCTCTTGTAAGATACCATAACTTCCTTCTGGTTGCGTTTGCGGGCCAATCACGCGCAGATATTTCATGGGTTCTCCTTTAACTTAGTTAGTAGTTATATTTACAGAGCCAGCTCCATGCCATCTAAGGCAAGGACTATGTCCGGATATTCTTTTGCAAACTCAGTTTCTTTTTCTATTGTTTCTTTTCCTAAGTGGGTGAAAATAACTTTATTGATTTTGTGCTTCTTGCACCAGTTTATCTGGGTTGTAATCCTGGTATGTCCAAATATTGTATCGTCCTTTCTTCTCACAAGATTTGCCGTGATGCTTGAACCATCCCCGATGTAGACATCAACAGCTTGTAGTATGTTGTCTTTGTCAATAATATCAACCAGGTCAGGATTGTACACGATAGTTGTATCGTTTGAGATTTTTATTTTGAACC
>JACUUP010000216.1 GCA_014859225.1 Candidatus Aerophobota bacterium | reverse complement strand
AGAATTAGAAGGGCACAAAATCGATGATTTGATAGCTCTTTAGATTTTTGACAGTACAGTGTGCCGAGAGAAAGCTCTTTGGATTCTTGGGAACTGAAAAGGTGTTTCCCATCGTAGATGTCTATCAGCGATGTAGTCTGAGGTGCAATGCTAGGGAGTAATCTGTAGTGTTGAAGCCACCTGACAAACTCCACTGTAGGTGGGGGAGACAAACAAGCAGACTGTAACGAAAGTGAACCCGCATGTAGCCTCGTAACAAAATAAACAGAGAAAGGCGAGCCTTTTGTATTGGGGTGAAGCCAGCAACCTATCCGAAGAGATAGACACAGGCAGGATGGGTTTTCTCCGGGGTATCAGGGACGGTATGCTTGGAAAGAATCTAAAGGGAACTCGGGAGAGCCTATGGGACGTAGAGCTTTACCTATAAGGAAATCCGAAATGGTAAAGTGTTCCATAGGCAGTCGGAGGAGCTCATAGTAGCGAGGAGGATAGGGACAACACAACCCTATCTAAGGCGAAGGGGCTCTGCTTTAACCGGTGTTTCCGGAAAAAAAAAGAGGGACCGTAGATTGGATAATAACCTAACAACTACAGACAAGGTTCAGGAACTTCAAAGGAAACTATACCTTAAGGCAAAGTCACAGTCTAACTTCCGCTTTTATGCTCTATACGACAAGATTTATCGAATGGATGCCCTAAGATGTGCCTGGCAGAAAGTGAGAGCAAATCACGGTTCACCAGGCATAGATGGGAAAACCATCAAGGACATCGAGGATGAAGGGGTGGATGATTTTCTTGAAAGATTACAAGAGAAATTGAGAGCAAAAGAGTATCGTCCATCACCGGTAAGGAGAGTCTATATTCCGAAACCAGATGGCAGACTACGACCTCTAAGTATCCCTACTGTAAAGGACAGGGTTGTGCAGATGGCGCTGAAACTGGTAATTGAACCTGTCTTTGAGGCAGATTTTGAAGATAACTCCTATGGATATAGACCCGGGAAGAGTGCCCAGCAAGCGGTTAAGGAGGTTACAAAATACCTGAATTATGGATTAATCAAGGTAATAGATGCTGATATTGAGAATTGTTTTGGTTCTATTCCTCACAAACAACTTTTGGAGATGATTGCAAGAAGGATAGTCGATGGAAAGGTGCTTCACCTTATAAAACTATTTCTTGAGGTAGGGGTAATGGAGCAAACCGGAATAAGGATAAATGATACAGGGACACCTCAAGGTGGGGTAATATCACCCTTGTTAGCAAATATCTATCTTGATAGGATAGATAAAGGGTGGAAGCCCCTGAACAAATTTGCTCCTCTCATAAGATATGCCGATGATTTGGTGATTCTTACCAAATACAGAGCTGATAAAGCGCTCTATTACTTGCAACAACTTACTACCAGATGGAACTTAAAGCTTAACTTAAACAAAACAAGATTGATAGATGCGGAAAAAGAAAGCTTTGACTTCCTGGGATTTAGTTTTAAGAAAACACTGAACCGGAAAAAGACAAAAAGAGTTGCCTACTTCTGGCCATCAAAGAAAGCAGAGAACAGTATAAGGGAAAAGATAAAGAAGATTACCAATCCACACAGGCCTGTGAAGGTGGAAAAGATAATAGAGGAGCTCAATCCGGTATTGAGAGGCTGGGTAAACTATTTTAAGATAGCTAACTCCTCAAAGAAATTCGGTAAAATCAGGTTGTATACGGCAAATAAAGTAAGGAAGTTCATAAGGAGACGAAAGAATAAGTCAGGGTATGGCTACAAGTGGTACTCTGATGGTTACCTATACAATGGATTAGGCTTGCATAGGGACTATCGTCTCAGCTGGACGAAAGCTTTAAGATGAGCGGTTATCGGAAAGCCGTGTGAGGGAGAACCTCATGCACGGTTTGATGAGGGGACTTTGGAAATAGGGTATGGTTGAGATATTGTGACACTCCCATGAGGAAACAGGGAGAAACAGGGAAGACAAACTTCAACCTGCAGCTACTACGCCAGAGTTCTACTCTAC
>JACUUP010000037.1 GCA_014859225.1 Candidatus Aerophobota bacterium | reverse complement strand
TGCTATTTTTTCCTGAGCATTACCATTATGGATTTTTTTTCTTTTCTGTCAATTGTTGACAAAATTTTTTGATGTGGTACAATACAATACAGTATATAATATATAAATAGTTTTTCAGGGTAAAATCTCAATAAATTCTGTGTTGGCTCTGGGGGATGATATTCTAACGAAGCAATCTTCAGTTTTTGTTGAAGCAGGACACATATCTCGCCTATCATAACCAGAGATGGACAATACTTCGCAGGACAGGTATCTCGCCTATCATGTTATACGTCAAGGAATTAAGGTCGCCGGTGACATCACATATATGCAAGGAGGTACTTGTATGGCCGAGTCAACCATAACGACAGAAAAGCACAGAGTGAATCCCATCAAGTTTGTGGTCGCCATATGGCGGAGGCTGGGAGGAGACACGGATGAGGCACGAACCGTGGGGGTAACGTTCCTCATCCTCTTAGGACTCTTCATCCTTATGGCGTTCAGCTCCAGAATGTTCCTGAGCCCGCGCAACCTTCGGAACATCCTGACTCAGACAGCCATGTATGTCATACTCGCCACTGGCATGACCTTCGTGATGGCGCTCGGCCAGATAGATATTTCCATCGGCTCTATGGCAGGCATCATCACCGCGGTTATCGGGGACGTCATCGTCAACCAGGGGAGGCCGGTGTGGCTGGGAATCCTTGCCGGGCTCGGCGTGGGACTTTTGTGCGGGATGTTCAACGCCTTCTGGATTACATTCGTAAAGGTCCCCGCCATCATCGTCACGCTCGGAACCTGGACTATGTTTCGCGGCCTGGCTTACGCCTATCTTGGCGGCACTATTTACTATGGATTTCCTGACTCGTTCGTCTCAATTGCCCGCGGCAGGTTCCTGGATTTGCCTTATCCCGTCTGGATAGCGGCAGTCGTGCTCATCTGTGGCTATTTGTTTCTCACAAGAACAAGGACGGGAAGATACATTACCGCTATTGGGGGTAACGAGGATGCGGCCCGGCGCGCAGGGATTAATGCGAAATGGATACGCTTCATGGTATTTAGCCTGATGGGTCTTCTGGCTGGACTGGCAACAGTTATCATAACCGCGCGCCTTGATTCATCCGCTGCAGGAACGGGCGCTGGTTTTGAGCTGCACACCATAGCCGCAGTGGTTATAGGAGGCACATCGCTCTTCGGCGGTCAGGGGCTTATGTTTGGCTCGCTCATGGGCGTGCTGATGCTCGGTATCGTGGAGAACGGATTGCTGCTGGCGGGAATTTCCTTCTTCTGGCAAAGAGTATTCCTGGGATTAATCTTCGTCAGTGTTGTCGGCTTCCGCACCCTAAAAGCAGGTGAGCGGTGAGAATTAGCAGTCCGGGGCCGCGCCGACAAACTGCTGAAAAAGGGGGTGATATTAGGAAAAAAAGGATTCCAGAAAAAAATAGAATACAGGAGGTTCAGTAATGTTAGGGAAAAAAATAGTGGTGATGAGTCTGGTAGCACTGCTTGTTTTATGGGGTTCTTCCTCAGTGTTTGCTGGACTCAGGATAGGCTATACGCCGCCTACCCTGGACAAGGCTGACTTTATGGGCCAGTTTGAAGAGGGTATGATAGGGAGACTGGATGAGTGGTCAAAAGAAACGGGTAATGAATATACGCTGTACTCGCGCTCTCCGGCAGACCACGCGGCACATCACGTGCAGCTGCAGATAGTGGAGGATTTCCTGACCATTGGCGTGGACTACATTGTAGTAATTCCGACGGGCTACGAGATTCAGCGGGGAGCCTACAGGGCTATCAATGAGGAAGGCGTACCGCTGATTATCGGCAACTACTCTGACCCATTCCCCAAGGAATGGGGAGTGCATGCCATAAAGTTTGTAGGTTATAGCCATGCTGACGGGGGTCAGGCTGTCGTTGACTACATTGCCGGCAGGTATCCACCAGGAACCAAGATGGCTATTATCTACGGAGAGGCGGGAAAGGTTTCAAGGGAACGGGGCGCCAAAGAACAGCATCTTGCCAACGGCTTCAATGTCATCTATGAAGACTACGCCGACTGGGACCGCGTCAAGGCGTACGATGCCACCGAGCGTCTGCTTACCGCCTACCCGGACGTAAAGGTGATTATCGCATGTTCCAGTGCCATGGCTATCGGGGCTATTGAGGCGGTAGAAGCAGCTGGATTGACCGGTAGAATTCACATCTACGGCGCGGGGGCAACCATAGAAGAGTTGGATGCGATATTGCGGGGAAGGATGATCGCGGCGTGGTTCCGTGACCCCATCGCAATTGGCAGGGCAGCCGCCGAAGGAATTATTAAGCACTATGAGGGGCGCCAGGACGAGATTAGCTATTCGTGGAACGTTCCTATTATCATGGTCGACTCCTATGAGTCTATTGTGAAGCACATCAACCCCATAACCTTCACGAGTATGGGCCGACCGTGGCCACCCGACATCCCCAAATAAAGGTGACATTTGAGTATCAACCGCCAAGCAGTTTCCGAGTGCGTTGTTGCCAAGGCGTTTCTACATACGGAAGCTGATGTTAGCCATCTGCTGAATGGACGGCCGCCCGGACAACTGTTAGAGCCGGGCGGCGTTGTGCTAAGCTGACAGGTCTTGTAAAAACTCGTAGAAATAGCATGAAACAATTTATTTTTTGACAAAAAAATTTCGTGCACTTTTAACAAAAATTTTGAGTTATGAGGAGAAATGAGATGAGATTACCAAACAAAGTAGCTGTTATCACCGGAGCAAGTTCAGGAATGGGTCAGGCAACTGCCGTGCTTTTTGCTCAGGAAGGAGCAAAAGTGGCTGTCGTGGATATTGACAAAAAAGCTGGTCAAACAACGGTAGATATGGTTAAACAAAAAGGACAAAAGGCGCTTTTAGTTCCTACGGATGTAACCGATTCTTCTCAAGTTATATCTATGGTGGAACAAGTGATGAGTGAGTTTGGAAAGATAGATATTCTGGTAACTTCTGCTGGTATATGGCGTCAGGGAACTATACTTGATACTGACGAGAAGCTCTGGGATGCAATTATGAATCTTAATTTGCGCGGTATGTTCCTTTGTTGTAAATATTGCATTCCCGAGATGATTAAAGGTGGTGGAGGCTCAATTGTGAATATTTCCTCAGAGTGCGGGATTGTAACGTGGAAAAATCAGATAGCATATAATGTTTCCAAGGCGGCGGTAATCTCACTCACAAAAAGCATAGCAATTGATTTTGCCTCTCAAAACATTCGGGCAAACACGGTATGTCCTGGCACCACAGAAACTCCCATGCCACTTAACTGGTTAAAAAAACAACCCAATCCAGAGGAACTCCGTAGAGGAATAGAAGAGATTCGTCCGGCAAATAGACTGGGACAACCAGAGGAAATTGCCTATGGAATACTTTATCTTGCCTCCGATGAGTCTCCCTATGCCACAGGAGCGGTTCTATCTATTGATGGAGGTGCTACTGTCAAGTAACAAAAATTGCGAAAATTGAATTATACCACAGCTCTTTAAAATTGTTTGACTAAATTTTTAAATGTGGTACAATACAATATATAATATGTAAAAATGAAGCATTTTAAAGTGTAATTACTGAGTTGAGGGAGGTAATAATGCAATGAAGCGCGCCGATGAGACGAAACGAGACTATGCTGACAATCCAGGCGATAAGCTGAAGAGCAAGCGTGTCCTGATTCTATGTGCCCCTGAATTTGAAGACGTGGAACTTTTGTATCCAATTTTGAGACTGAGTGAAGAGGGTGCAGCAGTAACTGTTGCTATACTTGAGAAAGAAGGAGCGCACTCTCATACCCGGGCCTGGTGGGAGGATAAGCCTATTAGCGGGAGAGCTGGCTGTACTGTTCCTATTGTGGCTCTGGCAGAAGGAGAGCGATATAATCTTACAGGGATGCCCCAGGCTAAGCCAGAAGATTACGATGTGGTCATAATACCGGGTGGATTCGCTCCTGATTACCTTCGTTGTGACAGAACTACTCTCAAGCTGGTAGCCGATATGTACAAGATGGGCAAGATTGTAGCAGCTATCTGTCACGGCCCCCAGGTTCTCATCTCAGCTGATGTGGTTCTGGGCACTGATATGATAAGAGGGCGCAATGTTACCTGCTGGGATGCAGTCATTGATGATATAAAGAACGCCGGCGGAAACTTTGAAGCTCTTCCGGCAAGAAGGGATGGCAATGTTATCACCGGGAGGCTCCCTGACGCCCTGCCCCAGTTCATCCAGGCAGTTATGGAAGCTCTGGCTGAATGAGGGAGCTGCTTTTTCTCGTTTCGCTTGTTGTTAAAGAAAAACTGGCAATTAGGTACAACTGCTCTTAGCATCCGGATTACCAGAAATTGCTCAAAAAGGGAGTAAAGAGGCTGATAGAGCTGTGTAGGGAGCATGTACCTATGGGTATAAATTATAAGAAGGGGGGTGATAGAGTTACCTAAAGAGCATGTACCTGAGGCTCAAATAAATTACACAAGGAGGCAAAAAGATGAAAGGTAAAGTAAAATACCACAAGCTGTTTCTTAGCATGATTGTTGCGGTGGTTCTTGTGGTAGGATTTGCATTTACAGCTTCTGCAAGTTCGGATGGGCCGGTAGACATCGCCTTTGTTGCCCCAAGGCTGGACATCACTGAGTTTTTCGGGCAGTTTTATGATGAATTGAGAATAACTCTGGACAAAGCAGGCTTGAATTATCGGGTTCTGGAAGCAGCACCACCAGGAGCGCAGATGGACATAGAGGGTCTGGACCATATTCTCGGGGATATACGGGCATTTCGACCCGATTATCTGGTTTTTGTCATTTCAGAGTGGCATACTGTAGAGCCGCGCTTACGTGAGATTCAGCAAGAAGGTATTAAGATGATACTGGTAGACAATAAGCCCGAGAGAACCGATGTGGACCCCATCGCCTGGATTCTTACTGACCACGTGACATCCGGTTACATTACCGGTTATGCAGCCGCCCAGCACTTCGCCGCAGAAGGATACAAAAATGTAAACGTGGTTTTGTTCCACGGTACCCCAGGAGGCGAAGTAGGTATTCGCCGTATGAATGGCTATGTCCAGGGCTTTGACGCTGGAGCTAAGGAGTTCGGATTTACGTATAAGATTATAAGAGAGGTCTGGACGCACTTTGACCGGGAAATGGCTTTTAACGTAGCACAGGACGTGGGAATGGCTCACCCGGACATGGATCTGGTTTTTGCTGCCAATAGTGCCACCGCTCTTGGCGTGATGGAAGGCTTGAGAAATGTTGATATGTTAGACCAGGTAAGGATTACTGGTATTGGTGGACAGTTAGAAGAGCTGGCTGCGATTATCCGGGGCGATATTCTCGTATCCGGGGTGCGTCTGCCACGAGCCCAGGGACAACTGGCTGCAGAAATCCTTCTGGAGTACATAGACAAGGGAGGGGCTGCAGATATCAGGAAAGTAAATTACGGCAGGCAGGAGGTGATCTGGACTGCAGAAGATGTCTTTGATACCTATCCTCTTATGATGTTGGACTATCCTGAATTTCGCATGAAGCTTCCCCCGGGAGTCTGGGAAGCACAGATTGCCCGCTTGGAAAAAAAATCCTGACCTTTAGATTGTCATTAAACCAGCGGGGAGCCGTATGGCACAACCACTGCATCCGATTCCCTGCTGGTTGTTTTTAACTATGGAGGTGCAAATAAATGACAGAACAACAGAATTCTACCGGTAATGGTATCCCCTTCCTGAGGGTAGAGGATATTTCCAAAAAATTCCAATCAGTTCAGGCGCTGGACAAAGTCTCCCTGGAGGTGGGTAGCGGAGACCTGGTGGGATTGGTGGGTGATAATGGGGCTGGCAAGTCAACCCTGGTCAAGGTTATTGCCGGTGTATATCAACCTGATGGTGGAACTATATATATAAATGATGAACCCGTGGTGATGGCTACCCCCCACCAGGCGCGGGAAATGGGAATAGAAACTGCTTACCAGGACCTCGCTTTAGTCGACCACTTGCGAGTAGATGGAAATCTTTTTCTGGGGCGTGAAATTCTAACCGGGGGTTTTATAGGTCGCCTGCTCAGGATACTGGATCGGCGAGGTATGAAGCAAATAACCCGGGAAAATATGAAGAAGCTCAACATCAAAATTCCTGGCCTGGACAGTGAACCCGTCCGCCGAATGTCGGGAGGACAAAGACAAGCGGTAGCCTTAGCCCGTTCTGTCTTCTGGGGTAGCAAACTCCTCCTCCTGGATGAGCCTACAGCAGCCCTGGGGGCATCGCAACGGCGTGAGGCAGAGAAATTAATTTTGCAGATAAAAGAACAGGGTATTCCCATTATACTCATCAGTCACAACCTGGAGCATGTGTTTGCAATATGTAATCGGATTGCGGTTTTGCGTCATGGCCGCAAGGTCAAAGATTGTAAAAAAGAAGAGACGAATCCAACAGAGATCGTTGGCTATATCACGGGAGGTGTTGCGGCAGCGCAAGTTTCCAGGACTGCTACCTCATAAAACGCTACCTAAAAAATAGATAAAAAATTGAAATTTTTTTGAGAATGGCTACCTACCAGTTTTTTCGTATAAAAGTTGGTTGTCAAAATTTTTAAAAGGAGGATTAGATGGGTCAGCCTGATGACAAGCTTATGGTGAATGCAACAAGACAGGAAACGCAAAGGCGAGCAGTGGACAAAAGTGGTGAAATCCAGTTACGGCGGAATACAATTGTAGGGTGGTTAGAGCGGATGAATCTACTGGTTATTCCCTTGATTCTCGTTATCATCGCAATGTCGCTTTTGTCAGAACGGTTTTTTACTCAGAGAAACATGATTACCGTCATGCGAGCCAGCTCAATCTATATCATTGTTGGAGTTGGTCAGGCTTTTTTGATGACCTCCAAAAACATAGACCTTTCAGTGGGCTCCATGATGGGACTAATTATGGGACTTGTGGGCACTTTTATATTTTTTGGCGGAAGCGTCCCCCTGGCAATTTTATATGCTATAGGGTTGGGTTTGCTGCTGGGTACTGTGAACGGGGCGATAGTCACCAAACTGGGAGTCCCTGCCCTTTTAGCTACCCTGGGTATGATGGTAAGCTATCGGGGAATGGTTAACCACTATATGTACGGAACCACAGTCAGTCGTTTCCCCAGGCAGATTGTATATCTGGGACAGGGGACAGTTGGTCCTATACCCATGCCCATTGTTATCGCTCTGGCGGTGGCTGTCCTTGGAGCTTGTCTGTATTATTTTACCCGCTTTGGACGATATGCAGTTGCCATCGGAGGGAATGAGGAGGCGGCGACCCTGGCAGGTATCCCGGTGAAGCGATGGAAGACGATATTTTTCGCCTTTCAGGGTCTTCTGGTGGGAATAGCGGCACTTGTTTTCCTGGGTCGTCTGGATTCCACCAATCCTGGCATGGGAACGGGATTGGAGCTGCATGTCATCGTCGGGGTAGCGTTAGGAGGAACACTTTTATTCGGCGGGAAAGGCTCTATATGGGGAGTGGTTTTGGGTATGTTCCTCATCGCTGTTCTCACTAATGGTCTTATGCTGGCAGGAGCAGGATTTTTTATCCAGAACATTTTACTGGGAATTCTGCTGGTGGGTTCAGTTGCCCTTCAGGTCTCGCGCGAGAAAGCACGAGGTTTTGATTAAGCTGGTGTGAAATAAAAAAGGTGATTTTGGACTTTTAGACAACCATTCCTCTCATACCTCTAAAAAGACAAGGAAATTCCTTGATATGCAAGGTCCCCTTTACAGTATGCGGGACCAACTTTTTTTGAAGTTGACAAAATCCATCTCACAGAGTATCCTATCATCAAAGTTTAAGATGTAAAGTGTGCGAATCGTGCAGTTAGCTCACGTCATATTAGAAAAAATTCTGGGTAATAAAGAAAACACTTACCAGCAAAAAGAACGCTCGCTTTTGATAGGATTTCTCTTTGCTTTTGCCGCGCTTGTTCCCACCGTTATTGCCATGCTACTGGCAAATTCTATGACGCTCCAATCGAATGCACTCAGGAGCAGCAGTGAAGCACTGGTAATTTTTTTTTCCTGGTTGACCGTGCGCAAAGCCACCCACAGGATGAGCCCCGAGTACAACTATGGATATGGGAAATTAGAGAATCTAACAAGTTTATTTGTAGCAGGCGTGATGATAGTATCACTGGTGGTTATTTTTCGTAGTGCAGTGCTGCGCTTTCAAAACCCGGTTCCCATAGAAGGATTGGGAATGGGCATAGGATTCGTTTTTGCCATAATTGCCGGTAATGCCAACGGCTGGTACTGGTTTCGCACGCGCAAAATTGCCCGAAAAGAACCATCTCCCATAATGGAATCTCAGTGGCGTCTTTTTAGAGCAAGGACTATGGCTAATTTATGTGTTGTTTCTTCGCTTGGACTGAGTGGGATTCTTAAAAAATTTGGATGGTCTTTATATATAGACCCGGTTGGTTCGGTTGTACTGTCTGGTTTTTTACTTTTTTCCGCTTACAGTGTTGTTTCCATGTCCGTGTATGATTTAGTGGATAAAACCCTGGAAGAATCTCTGCAACTCATTATCCTGCGTGAGCTGACCACTTACTTTGATGAGTATCTTGCCCTGCACGGAATACGGTCAAGAAGGTCAGGAAGTAATATTTACATTGAACTTTTCCTGGAATTTGAAGCCGAGCGAAAAGTGGGAGAAGTGCAAGAAGTTATCAATGCTATCAAGCAAGGATTGGAAAAGAAAATACAGGGAAGCCAGGTTACCATTTCCCTTACAGATTCTTCCCGTCATTCAAAGAGAAAATCGTGGAAGTGACAATTAAAAAGATAGACGATATTCCCGTTATTTTTTTAAAAGGGCGTTTTGATGGGTTAGGCGCCGGCGAGCTGGAAAAAAAACTCCCCCACCCCGAATTAAAAGATGCAAAAGCTATTGTGCTTGATTTTGAACATGTTGACTATCTTAGTAGTGCCGGGATACGGGTTATCCTTGAGCTTCATAAAACCCTGATAAAAAGAGGGAGGAATCTAATCTTAACTTCTCTATCTTCCTTTCCCTTAGAGGTTCTGGGAATTACCGGTTTTACAGAGATTTTTACTATCAAATCAAAGCTCAAAGAAGCGCTGGATGAGTTAATTGAAATGCGGGAAAAGACGCAAATCTGTGCTACATGGGAGAAATTACCTGCTTACAAAAAGAGGGGTGCCCTGTTCACCCTGCTTCCCGGAAACGACGCATCCACCTGGATAGAGTTATCAGGTAACATTTCTGATGTTTTACAGGGGCGCTGTACACCAGAAAATGTTATTTCAACATTTTTTTCCGGAAATGAATATGCCGTAAGTATTGGTTCAGTGGGTAAATATAATCCGGATTGTGTCAGGACAATAGACCAGATGGTGATTTTAAAAAAAATGATAGCCTGGATTTCCCTACAAAATCCAGCCTTACCTGATTTTCTCATGTTGAAAAAAGATGAGGAAAAAATTCCCGCCTACACTATTTTCCAGATGGAATTGAAAGGAAAATTTAACCATGTGATAGCTGTAGAGGCAGAGGATAAGAAAAAGGGAATAAGGCTGGATGAGCTACAAAGAGCCATTTTTAGCATATGTAAAGAACACTATCCAGATTTTAAAGGAGTTGTGGGAGTGGTTGTTCTGGCTAATTGTGAAGAGCTTTATTCCCTCAGGGCTAACAGGTTAGCGTTTGATGCTTTGACTCATAAAGATGTAGGTAAAGGTTTCTCTCAGGAAATTGGATATGTTTCTCAGGATAAACCTCAACATCGGCAGGTTGACGCAGTTATGGTAGGAGCAGGAGTTAATTTAGAGAATGATTTATCCTGCTACGATGCCGATGCCCTGCGCTCTCTTTTTAATATGCATGCCTCATATGAAGAGAGAAAAGATATACTTTTTCAAAATCATAGCCTCATTCTTCCCCGTCAGAATTTTTCTGTGAAACATGGTGCTCTGGAAGATACCATATCCAGCATACTTTTGGCTGTAGCAGAAGAAGGGAAAATTTTAGATGTAACAAGTCTTTCAAGCGAAACTACAATAACCAAAGCACTTGTTGGAGTATTTCTTGTTGATGGGGTATACAGAAAAGAAGAAAAATACCTCCAAGTTAGCGTTCAAGGTGAGGCACCACCCTTGAGCTTGAATCACTCGCTCATTGCCCGAAAGCTATTTCGGGACTGCAAACAGCTTAAGCTTTATGCGCTGGGGGGTGGCTTCAGTGGCTCCCGTGTCTTCAGAGTAGCAAGCTGGGATAGAAAGGGAAGGAAGCAAATGCCCATGGTAATGAAAATCGGCAGTTTAGATGAGATTACGCGAGAAATGGAAGCATTTGAAAAGTTCGTTAAAAAATTTATCCTCAATAATGCCACCCATCTTGTAAGTAGCGTCCTTCAGGGAGAAGATGGAGGGTTGGTATACAATTTTGTTGGTTTATCCGGGCAGGATACCCAAATTTTTTCCCTGGATGAGTTTTACCGCTCCCACTCAACCGATGATGTTTTGCCTATCCTGGAAACACTTTTTCGCAACATCTTGAAGCTCTGGTATCGGCAGCCAATATACACTGATTTGCATCTTTACCAGGAGTATGATTTTTTCGGAAAATTACCGCTTGTTAGCAGCTTCGCGCAAAAAGAGCTATCCGTTGGAGATAGCCAGGAATGGGTAACATTTCCTGAGATTCAAGGAAAATTTATCAATCCGCTCTACGTTGTAAAAAATAGCTTTCCTCAAAGGTTATCTAAAGAATTTCCTTCCTATCGGGTTATTGTGCACGGGGATATGAATTTAAGAAATATTTTACTGGATGAGAAACGAAATGTATGGATTATTGATTTTAGTGAGACGCACGAAGGTCATATTTTAAAGGACTTAGCTAAATTAGAGGCAACTATTAAATTTGAGAGTTTTGATATACGTGGATGGGATGAGCTTGCAGAGATGATTGCATTTGAAAAGGAGCTGCTAAAGCCAGAAAAATTTGACCAGCTACCTCACATTGATTTTCCGCTTAAAAACCCCTGGCTGGAAAAAATCTATAAAATGGTTAGAAAGGTGCGAGAATTTACCAACCTGGTTACCTTTCTGGAAGAAGACATTCGTCAGTATTACCTTGCTCTTTTTTATTTCACCCTTCAGGTAGTAAGATATGCTCAACTCTCCGAGTTTACCAAATTATATGCGCTTATTTCTTCCAGCCTTATTTGTGAGAAGCTTTAGTAACTTAAAAATCTCCTACAGCTTCCTCAAGGTTTTTGCAAATGGTAAAAATCTGAGTAAATCCTGCCACATCAAATACTTCTTGTACGTACGGTTGCAAAGAACAGAGTTTTATCTGCCCACCTTCCTTTTTCAATTTCTTGGCAATTGCCAGAAGAACCCGTAGTCCGGCACTACTTATATACTCTGTGCCCTCCAGGTTGAGGAGAAGTTTACGTGCCCCTCGTGATATAGCATCATTTAGTTTTTCCTCCACATCTGCGGCACAGTGTGCATCAAAACGCCCGTTGAGGGAAAAAATATCAATCCCTCCTTCCTGTTTTTGAGTTATGTTCATCTTTATTCCTCCTGAAACTACGCTATGGTCTTTTTTCCTCAATCAATCAGTCTCGCAAAACAAAGAAACAATCTGAAACTTTTCCACGTCCACCAATCCTTTGTCCGTTATTTTTAGCTCAGGGATAGGCGGAAGTGCAAGAAAAGAAAGAGTCATAAAGGGATTTTTTAATCTACAACCAAGAGAAGCTGCCGCCTTATTTAATTTATCAACTCTATCTCTGACCTCCTCCAAAGGTTTATCGCTCATAAGTCCTGCGATGGGGAGGGGAAGTGCAGCAATAACTTCGTCCTCCCCTACCACCACCTGTCCTCCTCGCATCCGCACTACTTCAATAGCGGCGGTCATCATATCTGCATCGCTAACCCCGACAATCACGATATTGTGTGAATCATGGGCAACCGATGAAGCTAAAGCACCCTTCTTCAATCCAAATCCTTTTACCAGCCCGACTCCCACATTGCCTGAGGCTAAATGTCTTTCTACTACCGCTATTTTTAAAATATCATTGCCCGTATCAGCCACAACCATACCATCTTTCACCCTGGGAGTTGTGAGTAGTTTTCTGGTCACAATTTGCTCCGGTACTATCTCTATTACCAGAGCTTTATTCCCCCTAACTTTTATATCAAAACTCTGCAACCCCATCCAGTTCACATTCATTGAACTTCGCATGGTTACTCTGGTTTCTTTAATTTTCCGGGGAAGAATCTTTCCATTTTGGGCAACCAGTTTCCATTGCTTGAAAACTTTGTCTATTTTGAGATTGTGCAGGTCATCTGCTACT
>JACUUP010000215.1 GCA_014859225.1 Candidatus Aerophobota bacterium | reverse complement strand
TCCTCAGAATCAAATTTCCTCAACGAGGAAGGTATCTGCCAGGGAAGAAGCCAGCCCGGACCAAGCTCATCAGGGGAAGGGAGAAACTGGATGTAGAGTTTCTTTTTCTCTTCCACAGCCTTCGCTGCTGTGCGCTCCATGAACTCAGAAGAGAAAATATCTACATCAGCTCCCCATACATTGAGTGGCTTAACAAGCATTCCAGCTACCATCAGGCTCATAAGAACTGCTACAGATTTTCTCATTCCTCTCCTCCGGGAACTCGCATGATTTTATCAGAAATGATGCGGATGCTCACCTTGCTCCCGCACATAAATCTCAACGAAGCCTCCACAGGAGTTTCGTATGCTGTTTCCTGCTGGTCATCAATTTCTGGAAAGTAGAGTTTCATTTTTAACTGGAGCTCACCCACAAAGTCAGCACGGGCCGGAAACTGGTAGCTTTGAGCCTCGTACTCGGCGAGTGTCCCTTGACCCTGCCAGCTCCCGAGAACTTCTGAGGGTTCAGCGGCAGCATCGTTTCGTATATTTTCCAGACCAACGCCTCCTTCTACCTCATGGATGGTCAGGGAAAAATCACGAACTTCAATTTTTTGCTTGATAAGCTTCTGGTACTCATCATCTGCCGGGAGAAGGTCCGGGTAGTCGGGGAATCTGTAGCGCCCCCAGATTTGAATGCTCCAGTGAACAGCAACTGCCCCTCCTCTTTCCATGGTTATCACCGGGAAAAAACCTTCGGGGCATCTGTCGGAGCGTTTGACTTCAATGCCAGATTCTCCTCTCTGACCTGCCCAGGGTTGCCATCCACTGATAATCGGCTCATCTTCTGAGCGCAATTGCCCTTTCAACTTTATGCTCACCATATTTTTGAGCGTTTCCCAGGCTGAGGGTATGCTGGGAAATTGTGCCTCAATTCTGGTAAAAGGAGGACCGGGGTTTCCTGCCATTGCACGTGCCTCGGGGAGTTGAAACTCCACCAGTACCGGAGTCCACTTTGCCACCGGGTTTACCGTAACCGTTTCCGCACAGGCGCTGCTCAACGGAAAAATAGAAAACAGGATTACCAGAAAAAAAGCTCTCAGGAACATTTTATTCGCTTTCCGGAAAAATCTATTGTTTCTTGATATAGATTGCATACGCCTCACCCCCTCTCCGATTTGAAGATAACATCCACATCCATCGTAATGCCAAAGCCCTCTCTCAGATTCTCATCCTCTGTCAGGGCTCGGGCAAACTGTTCTTGCTCCAACGGCGGAAAAACAAGGATGATATTTGCCTCGGAAACATCGTGTATTTCATACTGCCCTTTTTCTTCATTGAAGGAAGCATTTTCAATGCGGGCAAATCCACCCAGAGCTCCCTTGAGTTTCAGGGCATAGTAGTCAATATTGGAAACTGGACTGCCTTTGTAGTCCACAGTGTAAACTCTCAGAAACATCTGCGTTTCCTCATTTTTTTTGCCCACTACATTCACAAGCGCACTATCAGCAAGGGATGTAACCTGCTCGTCGCTTTCCACCAGTTCAATTACGATACGGCACAAAATCCCGTGTTTTTTTGCACTCTCCAGAAGTGTGTTGAAGCGCTCAAGCACAGCATCCTTTGCTTCCTGGGAAGGCTCTTCAGCAGGGCGGCGCAAGCTCACGGTTAAGGTAAGGTTGCCACTTTTCAAAGAAGCCTGAACTTCGTTGTACTTCTGGACCCCTGACTTGCGGATTTCCCGAAACCAGATGAGAGCGTTCGTTGTTTCATCTTTCCCCACAAGTGCCCATCCTTCCTCAGTTTTCGGTTTTCCATAGCGAACAGATGATGCTATGCGATAGTAGCCACTCCCATCAAAGGTTCCGTAGCGGGGATGGTAGGCTTCTTTGATGCGAAATGAATAGCTATAAACTTCCTCGTCCTCATCTATGTAAAAATCGGGTCTTCTGAGCACATCACTTGCCTCATCGGGACCATACTGGTAGTCCTCACTAATAGAGTTAGCGAGGGTTAAAGCGATTCTTTCGGTAAGACTCAGGTCGGATATTTCTCGTGCACTGATAGTGGAT
>JACUUP010000214.1 GCA_014859225.1 Candidatus Aerophobota bacterium | reverse complement strand
TGGGACCAAAACAAGCCCAGGCTATACGCAAGGAACGGGCAAAAAAAGAATTTTCCTCTTTCCAGGATTTTTGCACCAGGGTAAAAATTGATAGAAAACTTCTGGCAAAGCTTGTTCTTGTGGGATGCTTTGACTCATTGGCTGAAAAAAAAGAAAAACTTTTTTCCCATCTTTCTTTCCAGCCACCAGAAAATGGCACATACCTTCCTTCTCGTAGCCTGCATGAGAAGATAGCTTTAGAGATGAGTATACTTGGCTTTAGTCTCAGCGCTCACCCCATTACCCTTTTCAGGAACGTTTTTGAGGAACATGAGAGGGTAAAAAGTAGCGAGCTTGCTCATTTTTGCGAACATGAGAAAGTAAAAGTTGCAGGAGTAAAGGTAATTTTGCATACACCACCCACAAAAAGTGGTAAACGGGTCATTTTTGTAACCATGGAAGATGAGGACGGTCTCATTGATACCGTCATTTTCCCTGCAGTGCAAGAAAGCTACGCCAAAGTTATCTATGAGGCTGATTTTCTTCTTCTTGAAGGGCACATTAAAAAATATGGTCGGGCAACCTCCATTGTGGTAGAGAAGGCATACGATTTACAAGAAATGCTCTGAGCCTCACCCGGGTAAACGAATAGCCTCAGGGACCTTGAGTTATAAATAGCTTCAGACAGCTAAGAGACTGGTGTAAATATTTTTTACTCCACAACGTGCTATAAACGAAGTGTATGGGTATGCGCTTGAGAAGTTGACACACGCTGCATCCGTGTTATACTTCTCTTTTGTAGAAAAGAATACAGTAAAGGAGTTCCACTGGAGAAGAAGCATTATAAGAAGAGCTGAAAAATATGGAGGGATAGTGTGAATGAACTTGAACTTAAAGAAAGAATCTTAAAAGGTGAGGACTTACATACTGAATTTAAAGAATCTTTCTCTAAAAACGAAGATATCGCCAAATCTATTATTTGCTTTGCCAATACTGATGGAGGGCAACTTCTTGTAGGAGTTAGTGACACTGGTGAAATTGTTGGAGTAAAGAATATTGATGAACTTCTAAGGAGAATAGACGATGTTTCTTATAATAGGTGCGAACCGCCTATTACGATTGTTCAAGAAACGCTTTCCATTGAGAACAGGACTGTTCTTATTATACATGTTCCCAAAGGAGACCAGCGCCCTTATAGAACTGCAAGTGGTCTTTACTATATTAGAAGTGCTAACCGGCACAGGCAGGCATCAAGGGAAGAACTTTTAAGGTTATTCCAGGCTACTGAAAGCATATACTATGATGAAATTGAAATTTTAAGAGCATCCCTTAAAGATGTTGATATGGATTATGCTAAAAAATTTTTAGAAACTTATTTTAACTTAAAAGCAGAAGGCAAACATTTAATTCGCTATTTAACCAACATAAAAGCTGTTTCTAATAATGAAAAACCGACTCGTGCTGGTATCTTATTCTTCGGAGAAAACCCTCAGTACTATATACCTAACGGAAGAATAAGTGCAGCTTACATTGAAGGAGATGATATTTCCACTTCCCCTGCTGATAAAAAAAATTTTGAGGGTAGAGTCTCCAACATCCTTGAAGATTGCATGCGCTTTCTCAAGGTTTATGTTAAAGAAAGGCATATTATTAAGGGACTTGAACCTGAAAATTATCCGGAGATTGAAGATTTTGTTTTAAGAGAGGCACTCGTTAATACAGTAGCCCATAGAGATTATACTATAAGCGCTCCTGCAAGACTATTGATATTCAGTAATAGAATAGAATTTCATACACCAGGTAAACTTCCTAATACCGTAACTATTGAAAACATGAAAATAGGTGGAGCGCATGTATTGAGAAACCCAACAATATATAACTTGCTTGGCAAAATGGGATTAGTAACGGATATAGGGAGTGGAATCAAAAGAATAATTGAATCGGTAAAGAAAACCACCGGCAAAAACGTAAAACTTAAAGTTATCCATAGTGAATTTGTTTTAACGATACCAAGGAAAAGGAGATGAGCACTAAAAAATTGCCATTCTTGCAGTCTCAAATATTGGAATATCTATACGCTAAAATCT
>JACUUP010000213.1 GCA_014859225.1 Candidatus Aerophobota bacterium | reverse complement strand
TTTGTCTTCTACTCCAAAAATTAGCCACCCAAATTTTTTCCCTTTAAGGTTAGCTTCATTGCTCAAAGCAGAAAAATATTTTCCTACATTATCAAAGTGAAAGTTTTTCGCCGCGGTTTTAAACTCTATCCACTCTGTCTCCACGGGTAATTTTGAAAACTTTTGTAGTAAACTTTTCAATTCATCTTGCGTCATAAATGGTAACCTCGCAACCACTCTCTCATTGGCACAAATAAATATTGACTATCATGCTCTTCTAAAATCCTTGACGCTTTTTGACCCCATAATCTGGACAGCGTTGGTTTTAGGCTGGTTGTTATTAGTGAAACCATGGTCCAAACAAATAACCCTGTTTGAGCTTCTCTCAGTCATTAAGTCGTACTATTATGAGAAAATCAAGTCAATATTCCAACAATACATTCCTTAAAATCACCCAATGTAGGGGACATTGAAAGAGCCAAAGGCTTCAATCTTTCCCATTTAATTTCAAAACCGTAGATGTGTCTGAAGAGATGACGAAATCTGAGATATTCCTTTAGTTTTTCCAGCAACTCATTACTTATAACACGTTCACGAGGTCAATGTCTGATCTTTCATGAACGATTCCAGAAACCAGAGAGCCGATGAGAAAAACCCTCTTTACCCCATACCTCTCTTTTAACATGGCGGCGCAAGCATGGGCTAATTCAAGCAAAATTTTTGTTCTATCCATGATTTGAATTATGCAAAGAAAGGGGTAGAAAGTCAAGGAAAATGTCAATGCAGAAAAAAGAGAAGAAAAAAGGGGACAGATTTATTTATTGAAAATTGTAGCTGAAATAAATCTATCCTGTTTTTCTACCGAGGTTTATATGCTACATGGTAGATACTCAAAACCAAATTCCTCCCATACCTTGCCGTACAATAGGCACTTGCCTGGATACAATAATGTTCTACAATAGCACTAATCAAACCAAGAGGAGGCGCATGTCTACATGATACGAAAGAAAATAGGAAAGTCCTACCTAGAATTGGTTCAAGGAAATATAACCGAGCAAGATACAGAAGCAATCGTAAATGCTGCCAATGAAAGGTTAGCGCCAGGAGGAGGAGTTGCCGGTGCTATTCACAGAGCGGCAGGTCCTTCGCTCTGGGAGGAATGCAAGAAACTTGGAGGTTGTAAAACAGGAGAGGCAAAACTTACCTCAGGTCATAATTTAAGGGCAACGTATGTTATTCATACAGTAGGGCCTGTTTACAGCGGAAGGGACAAGGACAGTGAGGATTTGAAAAACTCCTACAAGAACAGCCTAAAGCTCGCTACAGAGAAAAACATCAGAAGCGTTTCTTTTCCTTCTATCAGTACGGGTGCTTTTGGCTATCCGGTAGACGAGGCAGCTCGCATTGCCCTGGAGACGGTTGTAGAGTATTTAAAAAAAGATGGCGTAGAGCTCGTGCGTTTTGTCCTGTTTGGCAAAAAAGATTTTTCAGTTTACCAGCAGACTTTGCAGAAAATAGGAACTGAAGGACGGATATAATAGAGGAGTAAAAGGTAAATGGTTGAGAGGCAGGCTTCAATATTTGGTAATATACCTCCCATCTTCAATTCTTTTGTCCGGGATAGCTAATGTCAAATGCTGTGACTAAATTGCTACAATGAGGCTGCACTTATTTACCCGGAATGTTCATCAGTTAAACTTCAAGCTCAATTGTTGCCTTAAGGCCTTTTCAAGAGTTTTTCGTGCTTACCTCTGTGGCGAAGAATGCACGTATCCCCTCTTATCTGGAAACTAAATTTAAAAATGTCTTAAGCTTTCCTTTTTGTAATAAAGATAATAAACAAAACAACCGAAATAACGCTAATTAAACTGCCATAAATAAAAGGTACGGTTGAAGTGACTTTCTGGTATAGAAAACCAGCGATTAAGCTGGCAGGTAGAGCAATTAACCCGCTTGTGGTATGGAATGTTCCAAGGGCAGTTGCTCTTAGCTTTGCAGGAGATAAGTCAGATACATAGGCACGCTGGTTTCCGTCAACTAATGCGTAGACAATGCCATAGAGCGCAAACAAAATTACAAAAGCAATAAATGAGCGGGCAAAAGCAAATCCGAGTGAAGTGAAA
>JACUUP010000212.1 GCA_014859225.1 Candidatus Aerophobota bacterium | reverse complement strand
AAAGTTGGAGAAAAACGAGTTAGTTGAAAAAATAAAAAAATTGACAAAAGAAAAAGAGGCAACTATCCTGGCTCATAATTACCAGATACCTCAAGTGCAGGATATAGCTGATTATGTAGGTGATTCACTTCAGCTAAGCCGAATAGCACAAAAAATTCCCTGCAGGATAATTGTTTTTTGCGGGGTGAGTTTTATGGCAGAGACGGCTAAGATACTGTCTCCTGAAAAAATGGTTCTTCTTCCCCGTAATGAAGCTGACTGTCCCATGGCTGCCATGGTCAATCCTGATAGTTTAAGAGAGTTTAGACAAATGTATCCAGATGCAAAAGTTCTCTCCTATGTTAACACTACGGCTGAGGTTAAGGCAGAAAGTGATGTTTGCTGCACTTCGGCTAATGCTATTGAGGTTGCCAGAAATATGGATGCACGAAAAATTATATTCCTACCGGATAAAAACCTGGCCAGCTTTGTGACAAAATTTGTGAATGAAAACAAACAAATTATTCCCTATCCTGGTTACTGCTATGTGCATGAAAGGGTGCAGGTAGAGAATATAATTAAGGCAAAAAAGGGTCATCCTGATGCAGAGGTTATTGTCCATCCTGAGTGCCGGCCTGAGGTGATAGAAGTCGCTGATAAAGTAGCAAGTACAGGAGGGATGATAAAATACGTAAAAGAATCTCCCTGTAAAAAATTTATCATTGGAACAGAGGAAGGAATAATTCACCGGCTGAAAAAGGAAAACCCGCAAAAGGAGTTTTTCACTGCGGGTCCTGCTCTTATCTGCCGCAATATGAAGTTTACAACTCTAAAGGATGTTTATCTTTCTTTGAAAGAGGAAAAATACCAGGTTATGGTTAGAGATGATATCAGGAAGCGTGCCAGAGTTGCACTTGACAGGATGCTTGAGTATAGCGGATAGGCTATTACTGGTGATATGAATAATAACCAAAAATGTCTTATTGTTCGGGCTGGATTACTTGAGTATCCAAAGGCACTCAAACTTCAGGAAAAGATTTTTCAGCTTAAAAGAGAAGGTAAAATCAAAGAAGATGTAGCAATTTTTCTGGAACATCCTCCTACTATAACCATCGGAAAAAAAGGTTCTTTAAATGAAATCCTTTTAGATGAAGAAAAGCTCAAGCAAAAAGGTATCTTCCTTTGTAAAACTGGAAGAGGCGGGAAAGTTACCTACCATGGTCCTGGACAAATTGTAGCATATCCTATCCTCAATTTATTAAACTACGGCAAGGATTTGCATCTTTACTTAAGATGCCTGGAAGAGGTTATTATAAAAACCCTCAGAGATTTTGATGTTTTTGCTGAGAGAAAAAAGGGGCTAACGGGAGCATGGGTGGAAGATAAGAAAATAGCATCCATTGGAGTGCAAATTAAAAATTGGACGAGTATGCATGGGCTTGCTTTCAATATAAACTGCGACCTTGCTTACTTTAACCTTATTCAACCTTGTGGAATGGAGCCAGAAGTGATGACATCCTTAGGGTGTATCCTCAAAAAGAATATAGAGATGCAGAATGTTGAGGAAAGATTGATATATCATTTTTCTAAAGTTTTTTCAGTGAGAATACAGATTTTATCCTTAGATGAGCTCAAGAAAGCAAAGTTTGGCTCACAATTAGTTATTCATAAACCTTAAGTTTTATATGCTTGAATTTTTCAGCTTCTTTTTCCAGGTACTTTTTTATTTTATCCTCCTCGGGAGGTGAGGGTATACTTTTCTTTACACAACTTATAATTTTGCTTTTACTCTCCTTATCGCTTACATTATCATCTATAAAACGAACGATTCTCTGCTCAAGAGGTGAGCCCATCATATATATTTGAATGTCTCCATCATCACCCGGCCCAATCCTGGCATACATTTCCGCCACAGGATAAAGTTCTTCCTCCTCATAAATTAAATAATGGGGTTCATTGTAATCGTCGGGTCTTTTTTTAAGGTGGATTTTCACTTCCCGGAAATCTTTTAAAAGTTCCTCAAATTCACTGAGAATTTGCTCTCTTTCTTTCAATAATTTATTTCTCACCTCAGGATTCATTTTAACCTCCCCTGCCTTAATGTGTGGTATTAACTATAAATAG
>JACUUP010000211.1 GCA_014859225.1 Candidatus Aerophobota bacterium | reverse complement strand
CATAATGACAGGCGAGACGCCTGTCCTACGGTACTTTTATTTTATTGACAGAGAGGCTCTATTTTATATAATTTACCAGAGCGGAGATGGAAATGTTTAGAGTAATGTGCAGGGCAAAAATACATAACGCAAAGGTTACAGAGACAAAACTGGAATACGAGGGAAGCATTACCATTGATGAAAATCTCCTAAAAGAGGTTGATATTTTACCCGGGGAAAAGGTTGAAGTTTTTAATTTAAATAATGGTGCAAGATTTGATACTTATGTTATAGAAGGCAAACCAGGCTCAGGAATAATTTGTGTAAACGGTGCAGCCGCAAGATTAGCTCAGGTAGGTGATAGGCTCATAATCGTTGCTTATTCAATGGTCCCGGAAGCCGAAGTTAGATATTTTGAAAAGAAATGTATTGCAGTATCTCGCGATAATAAAATAGCTAAAAAATTAGAGTAATAGTATGCCGGTTTATAACATAAAAAAGTACCCTGACCCATTCCTTCGCAGAAAAGCCTTCAGGGTTGGAAAGATAACTATAGAGGAGAGGAAAATCCTTGCGCAGATGGTAGAGACGATGTATTTTGCGGACGGAATAGGTCTTGCTGGCCCTCAAGTAGGAATAGATAGGCAGTTTGTCGTTGTTGATGTGGGGGAGGGGCTCATAAAACTGGTTAACCCAAAAATTGTTTTCAGGGAGGGTGAAAGTTTAATGGAGGAGGGCTGTCTTTCTGTCCCGGGAGTATTTCTTAATATAAAAAGAGCAGAAAAGATTCTGGTGGAAGGATGGGATGAAAAAGAAAATAATGTTCAGATAGCCGCTGAAGGTTTACTTGCTCATGTGCTGCAGCATGAGATAGACCATCTGGAGGGAATCCTTATAATTGATAAAGCAGAGAAGAAGGAAAAGAAAAAGTTTAATTTATTTTAGCGGGGAGAGGGAAGAAATTTGACAATATCATACAATAAAAGAGGAGAAATTTCATGGCGCGGGCGTATCTAAAAATTAGCGTGGAAATGGGAAAGGAAAGAGCGGTAAGGGATGCTTTGCTTCACTTTTCTGAGGTAAAATCAGCAGACATTACCACAGGAGACCAGGATATCCTGGTATTAGTAGAGGCAGATACCTATGAGGATATTTTGCTGGCGATTGTTGATAGGTTGAGGGCACTTAAAGGGGTTAAAGATACTGTTACTGATTTAGTTTTAGAGTAAGCGATTGATTTATCTGGGGTGTGGCGAAGCGGTAACGCAGCGGACTTTGGATCCGCCATTCGGAGGTTCGAATCCTCCCACCCCAATACTTAAAAATGGATATAAGTGAAGTAGAGCTTATCAAGAGAATAAGAGATTTGTCTCGTCCTCTTCAAAAAAAAGCACTGGTAGGAATTGGAGATGATGCGGCAGTTATTGAAGGTAGAGAAGGTTACTCGTATCTTTTAACCACTGACACTTTAGTGGAAAATGTTCATTTTGAGTGGATATTTACTCATCCCCACCAGTTAGGATGGAAGGCAATGGCTGCTTGCACTTCTGATATTGCTGCCATGGGGGGATACCCTGTTTTTGCACTTGTAACCCTGGGAGTTTCCACTGAAGCTGTTTTTTCTACTGTAAAACAGATTTATGAGGGTATGCTGGATTTATCCTCCCGTATGGATGTTGAGGTAAGTGGGGGAGATATAGTTCGCTCCCCAATTTTTTTTATTAGCATATCTGTTTTGGGAGAGGTAGAGGCAGGCAGGGCTATTCTCAGAAAGGGAGCAAGCGTAGGTGATAGTATCTATGTTACGGGCGAGATAGGAGCTGCGGCAGCAGGGCTTCTTTTTCTTAAGCAGAGTAAGATTTTATCAGTGTCCTCCAATAAAGAAAAAGCGGTAGAAAAGTGGCTTATGCCTTTTCCCAGAATAAAAGAGGCAAGAGAAATTCTTAAAACGGGATTTGCCACGGCAATGATTGATATAAGCGACGGACTCTCATCTGACCTTTGCCATATCCTGGAGGAAAGTAAAGTTGGGGCGGAGATTTGGGAGGAAAAAATTCCCCTATCTTTTGAGACACAAAAGCTATGCGATGTATTGAAAAAATCTGCTGTAGAGGTTGCTCTTCAGGG
>JACUUP010000210.1 GCA_014859225.1 Candidatus Aerophobota bacterium | reverse complement strand
CATCCCTTTTTTCTCTTTTTCCTCAAAATCCTCAGTTGTAAAAATCTTTTTATTAATCAATTTCAGAGTAAAACGATCAATTACCGGCTGCCTAAACTCCTCCACCATATCCAGAGCCAAAGAAGGTCTACCGTAATTAATTCCATGTAAATAACCAATATAGGAATCAAAACCAATAGCAGATAGTATAGAAAATATTTCATTGGTAATTAGCGTATAACCAAAACTTAAAAGAGCATTCACCTCATCTTTTGGTGGCCTGCGGGTGCGTTTTAAAAACTGCAAATCTCTCCTGCACATTTTACCAAAAGCTCTAAAATAAACTGCTGTTGCTTGTCCTTCTATTCCCAAGATGGTGGCAACTTTTTCTCTGGTGGACAGGCGTATTAGCAGCTCATCAAGTGTTTTAAGAGTCTTCGCAAAATCTACTTCCGGGTGAATACTGGAATACTTGCGTACAACTGTTCTACAATTTTTTATCTTTGCCTCCACTATTTTCTTTGCGTGCTCTGTTGCAAAGTGATTATCCAGATACCGCTCGTATTGAGCTATTCTTAAAAACACATTTTTTGACTCAAGAGGAGCTAATCTGCCCCGAAATTTCCCATTCAAAGACAAAAAACTTGTCTCAATACCTGACTGCAGAAGAAAAGAAAGAGTTTGTGTTGTTATTTGAATATTCCCAAAAATTAAGACACGTTCAATTTTAAATGCGGGTATTTCTTTAATCACCTCTTTGCCTTTGGTTACTACCAACCGCCGGCTCTTTTTTCTTAAAACAGTCCCCTGTTCTGTTAAATAGACTGTGGTCATCTTCTACTCCAGCAGTGAAGTTTTTTTAAAAATTTAAAGGTCAATTTGCCAGAGGGTATCTTCATCTTCATGAATACGCTTAAGTGTGCCCAATCTGCAGGAAAGAGAATCGGTAGATTTTTTATCAAAAAGAGCGCTGAGTTTAGCTTTGCACTGTTGAAATTTCTCATCCAAAGCTTTTCTTGAATTCCTTAATTCAACATACTCATTGACAAGGGCATCTATATCCTCGGGAAAAGATAGCTTTTCCCTCTTTGGAAAAGGTTCTATAAGATTTTCCCACGACTTTTCTAAAGGTGAGGAAGATTCAGTAACAGCAACTTCCTTGTCGGGAGTAGTTTCTGGGATAAAGTTTTCCTCTTCGTGACTTTCTTTTCTCTCATTTAATACATCCCTGGAAGTTGCCCTGGGGTTAACAAAGAGCAAAGGTGATGGGTAAACTCCCTCAGATAGGTCAAACTCACAATAACAACCGACAACTGGTGTAATATCACTTAGCCAGTCACGAATTTTTGGACAGCTTATCGGATGAGCATTAACGCGTAAGCGATGAATCCAGCGCTGGGTATAGTTGAAATCGTAATTAAAGCAATCGCTCATAACTTGATGAAGATATTGCTTTCCCTCATCACCTAAATGTCCTAATGAGTAAAGAAGAACTAATCGCTCAAAATGGGTAAGATGACTTTTTTCCTTTGCCTTATTAACGAGGAATTTAATGACTCTACAACCTTGCACAATCTTTTTTATTTTAGCATCTTCTACTTTTCTAAATTCCCCTCCTCTAAACCCTCTCTGCAAATTTATAATTACCTCTCTTACCTGTTTTTCTGTAATTTGCTTTATATCTTGCAGAAATAAAATCTGGTTACCATAAGGCTTTCCCTGAGAATCTACAAAAAAAGAGCGTCTTCCCGTTGCTTTGTGTATGCCCAAAGGAAGTTTTATCAAAGAGCCGAGGGCATCTCGTGCTACCTTATCTTGCTTCGGGAAAATTTCCCGATGTATTCCCTCAGGGACCTCACCCACTCTTTTTACTAGAGCTTTAACCAGATTTCTTACCTCAGAAGCTTTTAGCGGCTCTAAGAAAAAGAACCAGATATGTTTTCCCTTGTATCCGCTATCCTCTATATAGGCTGGTATGTTAAGTTCACCAGCAAGGGATTTAATCGCTTTTGCATCTTTCTGGATTTTCAAAGTAAGTTCAGCTTTTATTTTTTCATCCTGGGTGCATTTCACCATTTCATTTTTATTTACATCTATGTCTATTACCATAAATTTTACAGTATTATCAGCTCTCATTACATAAAGCCCACAAGTTAAATCTCCGGCTAAATGAGCTCTAAC
>JACUUP010000036.1 GCA_014859225.1 Candidatus Aerophobota bacterium | reverse complement strand
AAGCTCTTCCTGTAGCCCTGGATGATAGTAGTGATTAGCTTGTTTATATCCATCTTTTTTCCTTTTAAGTTTCTAAGAGAGGTTGCTTCCTCATCAATGGAAGGATAAAATATTTTAAGCTTCTCAAAATACTTTCTGTCGCTATTCACCAGCAAGGTTCCATGCACCAGGCAAAAATTTTTCCTTAATAGAAGAGAAATCCCGGCTATTTTTTTATCTTCCACCAGAATATCATAGAAGCCGGGACAGAAAGTTTTAGCCTTGCCACAGCAAACAGCAATTTTCATTTTTTTAAGCACCTCCACTACCCCGGATGAAAGCAAGGTAAAAGCTTTGCCAATATCTATGGAACCAGAAAGAAACTTGCGTGGAACAATCACCCCAAAATTAAGACAGGTAGAATCATGAAGAATTGCCTCTCCTCCGCTTGAGCGAAGAACAATGGGAATCCCCAGGCTCTTTACCTTATCCATTAATCCCTTTTTTTTCAGTCTTTTTGCGTAGTATTTTCCAAGAACAAAACACTCCCGAGAAGGTATCCAAATTTCAAGTACAGGGGGTAGATTGCCGTCTCCCACCCTGAAGGCTATTTTTTCCTCCGCGGCCAAAATTTCACTGGAGTCTGCTAAACCGTAATTCAGGAGCTGCCATATTTTATAATTTTTCAGCATATCTTTGATTTTATTAGCAAATTTACCCCTGTCAAAAATTTCCCCTCCTCTTTGTTTGACATATTTTAGTAAATTGTCTAAAATTACCTACATCAGCAAATACAAAAAAAGATAGAGTGAGGAATTGTAGCAGAGAGCGCAGGCAACAGATAAGTTAGAGAATAAATGTCATCGCAGCCAAAGATACTAATTATAGAAGATGATAAGGACATGGTGGAGGCTTTAAAAATAATCCTGGAGGGCGAATCCTACAGAATAGATGTAGCTTTTGATGGAAAACAGGGACTTGATGCGGTTAAAAAAGAAAAGCCAGACCTTATAATTCTTGACCTTTTACTACCCGGAGAGGATGGAGCAGTTATATCCCGTAAACTAAAAAACAGTTCAAACTACAGCAATATTCCAGTACTTGTGCTCAGTGCTCTTGCCAAAAAAATAGAAGATAAAATTCTTTCTCAAGCAAAAGAAAAGATGCTTGAGGTAGATGAGTATCTTGATAAACCTGTCAGTCCGCAAGATTTACTTGAGAAGGTGAGGAAGCTTTTAAAGACCAGAAGGTGAAAATAGTTATGGACAGGCGAGACGCCAATGAACAATTATAATTCCAACAAGTTGGAAAAGATAATGGGAGATAGGTTTGGAGTTGAGATTTTAAATTCAATGGGCCTTGCTGTTGCCGTTGTTGACAGGGATTTTAACATAGTGTGGGCTAATAACGAATATCATAAAATTCAAGAAGAGCCCGAAAGGTCTATAATTGGAATGAAATGTTATAAAGTGAGCTTCAATAGCGACACCCCCTGTTCAGAGAGAATATGTGCAGTCCGCAGAACTTTTAAAACGAGAAAAAATTCAAGAGGCTTAAAGGTAATTGAAAAAGCCGGCCGGGAAAAGTTTCTGGAGGTATTTTCTTTCCCTCTTTACTCCCCCCGGGGTAAAATGGAGTACGGAGTGGAAGTAATTCAGGATAATACACGCCTTTACAGACTGGTGGAACTATCAGATAGACTTACCGCCTATGCCTCTCATGAACTGAAAACTCCTCTTGCCACTATCAACCAACTGACCAGTATTCTTTGCCAGATAGAGCTTCCATCTGAGAAAAGAAACGATTTATATGGTAGAATAATTAGCAGAAGCCAGCACGGACTAAAAACTGTGGAGAATTTTCTGATTTATTCCAGGATAAAAGCAGAAGAGCTTGAGATAAAGCCGGTAAAGATAAATTTTTACACCCAGGTTATAAAAGAGGTTCTTGACTTTCACACCGAATACGCCTTAGATAAAGGGATTCAGTTTTTCTGTGATATTCCTCAAAATTTAGAAGTTGTTTGTGACTCTGATTATATACAGGTGATTTACAATAACTTGATTACCAATGCTATAAAACATGGAGGAGAGAGGGCATGCATATTTTTAGGTTACCTTGATAGAGGCGACAGATTTCATTACTTTAATGTTGCAAATACAGGAGAGATTATTCCCAAAAAGGACCGAGAAATAATTTTTAAAAGATATGTAAGCGGAGAAGAAAAAGGCTCAGGTATAGGACTTGATGTTACAAGGGAACTTGTGGAAAGACATGGAGGAAAAACCTGGGTTGAGTCCTGTTATATATCATCCGGCAAGTGTCTCTGGGAAAAAGATTTAAGTGAAAAAGCGATGGAGGAAGCTGGTTTTCAGCAGGGTAACAATTTTATATTTACCGTAAGCAAAAGTTTAGTTTCCAGTTGACCTTCCGGGGGGTTGGGAGTTAAAAAATGATTATCACAGAGCAAAAGCGGTTTGAGGAAATTGATAAATTTTTATCCTTCCACAGCTCGGTATTTATTTGTGGTTGCAGTGAATGTGCAACTTTATGTAAAACCGGGGGAGAGGAAGAAGTCAAAGAGATGAAAGAAAAGCTTGAGAAAACGGGAAAAACTGTTGCTGGCTGGGTCATTCTTGAGCCTGCCTGTCACAGATTAAATGATATGAAGTTTTTCCGTGAACATAAAAAAGAAATTGATTTATCAGATGCTATTTTAATCCTTGCCTGCGGAAACGGAACCCAAACAGTTGCTGGAATTCTGGAAAAACCTGTATATCCAGGATGTAACAGCTTATTTTTAGGAGAGATTGTTCGCTTTGGAAATTTTGAAGAAAGATGTCAGATGTGTGGTGAATGTATCCTGGATATAACGGGAGGAATTTGTCCTGTTACCCGATGCTCCAAATCCCTTCTTAACGGTCCGTGTGGTGGCTCGGAGAATGGAAAATGTGAAATAGACCCTGAAATAGAATGTGGGTGGCAGATGATAATAGACAAATTAAAAAATATGGGTAGATTAGATACTTTAAGGAGTATAATTTTGCCCAAGGATTGGTCAAGTTCCCGGGATGGAGGACCACGCAAATTTAACATAACAAAAGCTACCACCGCCTCAGATTCAAAGGAAAACCTGTTAGAGGAAAAAATTGAAATAGAAAAGATGGAAAAAATTGCCTCTTCTACCCCGGATAGCAAGCTGGAGAAGATTTTAAGAGAGGAAAAATTTGCTCTTACCTGTGAGCTTGGTCCACCTAAGGGAGCAGACCCGAAACCAGTTGAAACTAAAGCTAAACTTCTAAAGGGCTTTGCCGATGCTGTTAATATTACCGATAACCAGACAGCTATTACGAGGATGTCAAGTATAGCCTGTGCGGCTATCCTTCTTCAGTTTGGAATAGAACCAGTTGTGCAGGTAGTTACGCGTGATAGAAATCGCTTAGCTATCCAGAGTGATATTTTAGGTGCCTGTGGTCTTGGAGTTAGAAATTTTTTATGCCTCTCAGGAGACCATCAAAAATTTGGCAATCATCCACAGGCAAAAAATGTCTATGACGTTGATTCGGTGCAGCTTATTTTTGCTTTAAATAGGATGCGAAGCGAGGGAAAGTTTTTATCAGGTGATAAGTTATCCTCTCCCCCTTCAGTATTTATCGGGGCAGTGGAGAATCCCTTTGCCGACCCTTTTGAATTTAGAGCGATAAGACTTGCCAAGAAAATAGCTGCAGGATGCGATTTTATCCAGACTCAGGCTGTATTTGATGTAGAAAAGTTTGAAAAATGGATGTCAATATTAAAAGATGAAGGAGTTTCTGATAAGGTTTATATTCTTGCGGGAGTGATTCCCATAAAATCAGTTGGGATGGCAAGGTATATGCGAGATTATGTTTCAGGTGTTAGTGTCCCCGATGAGGTTGTAGCAAGAATGGAGGATGCAAAGGACCCCAAAAAAGAAGGGATAAAACTTTGTGTTGAGCTTATAAATAGATTAAGAGAAACTGATGGGGTTAAGGGAGTGCATATTATGGCTGTAGCCTGGGAGGAGGTCGTTCCTCAAATTGTAGAGGAGGCAAATCTTTTGCCCCGACCTGGCTAACAGGAGGATGATATGGGAAAAAAGCTGATATTAATTGCAGATGATGACCCTGATGTTCGTGAATCTTTAAAACTGATGCTAAGCGCCACCTCTTATGCGTTAACCTTTGCCGCTAATGGAAAAGAGGTATTGGAAAAGATGAATGAAAAAATGCCTGACCTTTTAGTTCTTGACCTTCTTATGCCCAGGATGGACGGATTTGAGGTCATAAAAAAGTTAAAAAAGGAGCCTGAGTTTTCTACCGTGCCTATTTTAATTCTCACTTCAGTAAAAAAACAGGCAAGCGAAAGAAGATACGAGCTTGAGACTGGGCTTTCTCTTGATGTGGATGATTATATAGAAAAACCGGTTAATCCAAAAGATTTTATTCATCGGATAGAAAAAATCTTAAGCAGAAAATAGTTAAAATACATCTATTTATTTTTTTAATTTTCTGGTATAATATAGATAGATTAAGATGGAGGGAGGCCAAAAAATAATGAAGAAAAAAATACTTTTAGTGGATGATGATAAAGATTTTCTGGAAGGAACCAGAGTTTTTCTGGAAAAGAATGATTTTGAGGTAGCAACAGCAATAAGTGGAAAAGAGTGCCTTGAGAGGTTAAATAGTTTTCGCCCCAACCTTTTAATTCTTGATATAATGATGCCTGAAAAAAGTGGATTTGAGGTATGCAGAGAAATAAAAAGCTCTCTTAAGTACAACAAAATCCCTGTAATAATGTTAACTGCACTTAAACAAAAACTTAGCCAGACTTCTTATTCTGTTTCTCAGGGACTTGAACTTGAGGCAGAAGATTATATAGATAAACCTGTTAAACCAGATGAGCTAATTTCTCGAATTAAAAACCTTTTACAAGGAGAATAGATTTATGTATCCAGCTAATTTAAGGTATCTTGAGTCGCATCAATGGGTTAAAATAGAAAAAGATATAGCTACAGTTGGTATTACCCACTTTGGACAGGAAAAAATGGGAGATATTTTATATGTTGAGCTTCCCGAAAAAGATAAGAAGATAAAACAAAAAGACACTTTTTGCACTCTTGAGTCAGTTAAAACAGTCTTTGATGTTCCATCGCCTGTTACAGGAAAGATACTGGAGGTTAACGAGAAGTTAAATGAGGACCCTTCCACCATCAACAAGGACCCCCATGGTGAAGGGTGGCTTGTTAAGGTAAAAATTTCTAACCTGCAGGAAGTTAACTCACTTCTTAGCGCCCCGGAGTATGAAAAAATTGTAGAAAAAGAGTCAGCTAATTAGTAATAATAAAAAGCTGGGCAGTTTGTTGCCAGCCTGAAGAAAGGGGGTGGTTGCAGAGAAATTCGGTATCAGTGGGACAAATAAGTAAATCTAAGAAAAAGGAGGAGTAAAGCAATGAAAAAGGTAATAGTGTTCATTTTGACGGTTATTTTCTTACTTAGCTTAACCATTACCGGAGGTGCTCAGGAGCCTATAAAAATTGGTGCTCTCTTTGCCCTAACCGGTGGTCTTGCTCCCTTTGGTCCACCCATAGTTAGCGGAGCAAAGCTTGCTGTTGAGCAGGTAAATAAGGCAGGGGGAATTCTTGGAAGGAGGTTAGAGCTCGTAATAAGGGATACGGCAACTGCTCCAGCGGTGGGATTAGATGCGGCAAGTAAACTTATTCATCTTGACCGGGTGGTAGCTATTATTGGAGCTTTATCCAGTGGAGTGACCTTTGCATCTTCCAGCGTAACCATTCCGGCAAGAATCGTTTTAATTTCTCCTGCTTCAACCTCCCCAATGCTTACTGACCTTGAGGATGATGATTTTGTTTTCAGAACAGTTCTATCTGATGCTTTTCAGGGTGTGGTTCAGGGAAAACTTGCTCTTGATTTGGGTTATAAAACTGCTTCTGTAATATATGTTAACAACCCTTACGGTAAGGGGCTTGCTGAGGTATTTAAAAACGAATTTGAGGCAGGAGGCGGGCAGGTTCTGGCTATGGTTCCTTATGAGGAAAATAAACCTTCCTACAGGGGAGAAGTAGAAAAAGCTATCGTCGGAGCTCCCGCTGCTATCAATCTCATCGCTTATCCTGTTGATGGAAATAAAGTTTTGGTTCAGGCGGTTGAGCTTGGATACGAGGGAACTTATATTTTCTCCGATGGTATGAAAGGAGAAGATGTAGCTGGTGGTCCTGCAGCTGATTACATTGTCGGAACTCTTGGGACAGCTCCTGGACCAATGGAAGTTGAAGTAGCTGAGGCATTTGAGAAGGATTATAACGAAGCTTTTGGCCCCACTACTGTACCTTACAATGATACGTGCTATGATGCTCTTGCCCTTATTGCTCTTGCCATTAAAAGGGTGGGTCCATCCTTCCTTGATATGACTCAGGAACAGCAAGGCACAGCTATAAGGGATAATCTACGTGCTGTGGCTAATCCCCCCGGGGAGATAGTTACCTACAACGAGTTTGCCAGAGCCTTTAAGCTACTTGAAGAAGGTAAGGACATAAACTACGAGGGGGTGTCAGGTCCTATCATCTTTGATGAACATGGAGATACCATAGCAGGAGCAATAGAGATCTGGCAAAACTTTGAAGGAAGGGCAAGAACTGTAAGAATAGTTGAGGTGAGGGCTGAGTAAGATAGGTAAGTAAGGCTCAAGTTTTACTGTTAAGTTTGAGTAAAACAGACCTCTGGAAAATACTCAAGTAAATTTACTGTGTAAATTGTTTGGCAGGCTCTCAAGCCTCGCGGCTACATGGATTTTGTAATGATGGGCGGGATACCTGTCCTGCGTTAGATTGTCTATCTTTGGCAGGACGGGTGTCTCACCTATTCTGCCTTTAATGACAAATTTTTTACCTTCTTTCTTTTTTAAAAATAAAGGAGACAACTTTTTCCTCTCCCAGAATGCCTCGTGGCCTCAGTAGAAGGATAAATTCCAGTATTACCCCAACTGAAATCACACGCAGGCTCGCTGCTCTGTAGCCGGTTAGTCCCCATCCATGGGTTAAAAATTCAGTTCCTGCCCAGACTCCCCATATAGTAAATGCTCCAAGAATTGCTCCTAAATTATTACCGCTTCCTCCCACAATGAGCATAACCCAGATTAAAAACGTCCCGAAGAATGGCTCAAAGGTTTCTGCATCAATAAATCGGGCATAGTGGGCATACAGGCTTCCCGCCATACCCATAATCATCGCTCCAAAAACTAACGATTGCATCTTAAACCAGAAAATATTCTTACCGGCGGTGCTTGTTGCTATCTCATCTTCTCTTATTGCTCTTAGCACTCTACCCCAGGGAGACCTTATCATTTTCTCGCTTACTCCGTAAAGTAACAAGAGGATTAAAACTACCATTCCCAGGTAAAACCAGTTGTAACCATTAGATACAAGTCTTTGAAGCCAGAGGGGAAATCCAGGATTCGCCCTCAATAAAGCCCTTATACCTCTTTCTATGGGTAAGGCAAGGGGAGAGGTAATATGTTTAATTCCCCAGACCGAATTGGTCAGCCAGCTCTCATTTTTAATTATCAAGCGTATAACCTCAGCTATGCCAATGGTAGCAATCGCCAGGTAGTCCTCTTTTAATTTTAAAGTGGGAATTCCTATAATAAAGGCAATTAATCCACTTACAAGAGCTGCTCCCACAAATCCTACCGGCCAGGGAAGTTGAAATCCTCCTACCACTCTCCAGTCCATAGGACCAGGAGGAGGTCCAGAGATAAGCGCTGACGTATAGGCACCTACAGCATAGAATCCGGCAATACCTATATTGAAAAGTCCGGTATAGCCCCATTGAATATTTAACCCAAGGCAAAGCACAGCAAATATGCCTGCTGTTATGGCGAAAAAAACCGCATAGTTGAGAATTCCAATAAATGCTTCCATTTTATTTTTCCCCTAAAAGGCCTCTTGGTTTAATTAATAGCATTACTACCATTATTATAAAGGCAACTGCAGGCTTATAGGAAGTTGCAATAAAAGCAGTGGAAATTTCACTGGAAAGACCAATTACCATTCCTCCAAGCATTGCCCCGTAGGGGCTCCCTATTCCTCCCAGGATAACAGCAGCAAATATAGGCAGCAGCATATCCCATCCAAAACTTGGTGTTATAAATTTGTTGTCAATTCCCGCCAGCACTGCTCCTGCAGCTGCAAGAGCTGAACCAATTACCCAGGTCCATTTTATTACTTTTTCCGTATCTATACCTGAAACTTTAGCAAGGTCCATGTTATCCGAAGTTGCCCGCATTGCCTTTCCCATTCGGGTGCGTGTAAGAAAAAAGTGTAAAAAAATAACCAGGCAAGCAGCAACTATTATAATAAAAACCTGGTCGTGCTTTATCCTTAACCCTAAGATGGGAAGGCGGACGGAAACCTGGATTTTCTTTATGTAATACCGGGGGTCAGGTCCCCAGATAAACTGGAGAACATTTCTTAGAATGAAGGCAACCCCCACAGAGGCAATTAACAGGGTGATACTGCGTGTGCCGCGCAGTCTTTTATATAGTGCGCTGTCAATACCAATGGCAACACCTCCTGTGGCGACCATGCACAGAATGAAGGCTAAAACTAAAGGTAGACCAAAAGATAGAGGATGAAAGGGAGAGGAGGGAAGAGCTAATCTTTGAAAAAGGTTAAGAAAGATAAGGGCGAGAAATGCCCCTGTTGCCATTACATCCCCGTGAGCAAAGTTAGCAAATTTGAGGATTCCATAGGTCAAAGAAAGTCCTATTGCTCCCAGGGTTATAATACTTCCTGAAACAATTCCGTATAAAGCGAGCTGGAAAATTCTTGAGGTGAAATCCACTCTACCTTACTCTCCTTGTATTGGTAAGCTATTCTCCCAGGTACAGTTTGCCTATTTCTTCGTTGCTTAAAATATCTTCACCTGAGCCTTCAAATCTGTTATGTCCCATAGCAAGAACGTATCCTCTGTGGGATATCTCCAGAGCACGCCTTGCATTTTGCTCCACCATAAGGATAGATACCTCTTTTTCATTTATCTGGATGATTTTGTTAAATATTGTCTGGACTAACCTGGGAGCAAGGCCGGCAGAGGGCTCATCCAGAAGAAGAAGGGCAGGGTCAAGCATGAGAGCTCGTCCCATGGCTACCATCTGGCGCTGCCCTCCACTTAGTTTCTTGGCTTTGACTTTCCTTTTTTCCTTTAAATCAGGAAATATTTGATAAACTTCGTTTATTTTTTCCCGGAAGCCATCTCTTCTTATAAAGGCTCCCATCTCCAGATTTTCTTCTACAGTTAGTGAGGGAAATACATTGTCTGATTGTGGCACATAACATATACCCTCTTGCACGATTTGATTGGGATTTTTCCCGGTTATATCTTTGTTGCTGAAAAATATCTTGCCCTGGGTGGGTTTCAAAAGTCCCAGAATTGCCTTCATTAAGGTGGACTTTCCCGCTCCATTGGGACCTATGATGGTGACAATCTCTTTTTTTTCAACTTTGCAAGATACTCCGTGCAAAATCTCTGTTTCTCCGTAACCGGCTATTATGTTCTCTACATTAAGCACTATCATAAATGAGCTAACTCCCGAGGTATGCTTCCAGAACATTTTTGTCTTTTTTTATCTCATGGGGAGTTCCCTCTGCCATCGTGCGGCCTTTGTTCATAACAATTACCTTATCGCAAAGATAGGTAACAAGGTCCATGTCATGTTCAATAAGAAAAAAAGTTATCCCTTGCTGACGAAGTTCTTCAATGTTCTCCACCAGTTTTCTCATCAGGGTGGGATTCACTCCTGCTCCTGGCTCATCCAGAAGGATTACTCGAGGGTCAGACATAAGCATCTTAGCAAGCTCGAGCAGTTTTTTCTGCCCGGAGGATAAACTTTTAGCGTATTCATCTTTTAGATGAGCAAGTTCAACAAATTCCAGTATGCTTGTAGCCTTTTCCATAATTTGTTTTTCCTGTTCTCTGACATCTACTGGCCTGAAAAGAGTGTTAAAAACATTTTCTCCAAGTTGATGTTTGGGAATGAGCATGAGATTTTCCAGGACAGTCATCTCTTTAAACTCCCTGGGGATCTGGAAAGTTCGCGCGATGGATTTTCTTGCAATCTGATGAGAGGGAAGTCCGTCAATTCTGTCATCCATAAACCATATTTGTCCCCTATCAGGTTTGTAAACCCCGCTAATTAAATTAAAAAGCGTGGTTTTTCCTGCTCCATTAGGTCCAATAAGACCCGTAATGGAACCTATTTGCACCCTGAGGGAACATTTATCTATAGCTTTTATTCCCCCAAAGCTTTTCTCAAGCTCTCTTACCTTCAGCATTTCTAATATCTCACCTTTTTCTTAATAAATATTTGACTAATTTTATCCATAAAAATAATCTAAATATAAACAAAAGTCAACTGTCTTAACTTTTACGCCTTTCAATTTTACCCTTTTTGCTGTATACTTAAGGAAAAAATGGCTGAAAGAAAAAATAAATTTTATGTAGATGAGGATATACCCTGTGAAGTGGTTAAATATATTAGAGATAAACTTCACTGGGACATCATTTATGTTTGCGAGGAGAAAGATTTGCAGGGAAAAGAAGACCTCTATCATCATAGAAAAGCAAGAGATGAGAAGCGGATTCTTTTAACAAGAGATAAAGATTATCTTGACCCCTGCAGATTTCCCTTTCATAAAAGCGCAGGCATTATCATAATAGAGGAAAAAAATACTGACAAGATGATTTACATTTTATCTGTTTTATCACCCCTCTTGCAGAAAACCTTAAAAGAAAAATCCCATCCTCTTTGCTTCATCAAAATAATAGCTTCTGTCTGCGGATTCAGGCTAAGGTATCAAGAAACAGGAGGAGAGATAAAGGAAAGATTTTACCCCTGGGGAGAAAATTCTTTCAATATGTGTTGACTTCATTTAAAAATATGTAAAAATAAATTGAGGATAACCTACAGAAAATGCAAAAGATGCACAAAATTGTCTTAATTTCTCCAACTGCTACCAGACCGGGTTTTATCTCAAAATTCTTCCGGTTTCCTCCCTTAAATCTGGCATTATTAGCAGCCTTAGCTCCCGATAATGATTACACGATAATTGATGAAAACATAGATACTGTAGAATATGATTCAGAAAAAATACAAAAAGCAGATATTATTGGTTTAACCGTAATGACAGCTCAGGCTCCGCGAGCTTATGAACTTGCCGATAGAATGAGAGAGATGGGTAAAACCGTTATCATGGGTGGCATACATGTGAGCGCTCTACCAGAGGAAGCACTGGAGCACTGTGATGCTGTCGTAGTTGGTGAGGCGGAAGGGATTTGGCCTAAACTTTTGGAGGACTGCGAGGGGGGTAAACTCCAAAAAATTTATAAAAATAAGGAATTACCAGATTTATCTGATTTGCCTGTTCCCCGTAGAAACCTTCTCAAACGAAAAAACTATCTTGGTTTTAATACACTCCATGTTTCCAGGGGGTGTCCGTTTAATTGTTTTTTTTGTGCAGTAAGCAGGTTCTTTGGTGCAAGATATCGGTTTCGACCTGTAAAAGAGGTGATAAAAGAGATTGAAACCATGATAGAAGCCGATAAAATTAGTTTCTGGCGTAAGGCTATAGCTAAACTCTGGGATAAAGCCCCGGTAGACCCCTTTGCATTTCTTGACGACAATATCTTTGGCCAAAAAGAGTACGCCAGGGAGCTATTTGAAGCTCTTGCACCATTAAGAATATTCTGGGGAGGTCAGGCAAGTGTCAACGTAGCAACACCAGAGAACGAAGATTTGTTAAAACTTGCCGCTAAAAGCGGGTGTCGATTCCTATTTATTGGATTTGAGAGTATTGACCAGTCTTCCCTTACCGGGATAGGCAAAAAGGTAAATAAACCTGAAATGTATGCGCAGGCTGTGAAACTTTTGCATAAGTATGGAATTACTGTACTGGGAGCCTTTGTGTTTGGGTTTGATGGTGAAGATGAAACTGTTTTCAAACGTACAGTAGATTTTGCTAAGCTCATAAAGTTAGATTTGGCTCAATTTGCCATCCTTACTCCTCTGCCAGGTACCCGACTGATGGAAAAATTGAGAGAAGAGAAAAGAATACTAGATGAAAACTGGTCACGCTACAGCTTCAGAACTGCCGTTTTTGAACCTTCAGGGATGTCACCTGAAGAGTTGACAAGAGGGAAAGAGTGGGCCTGGCAAGAATTTTACTCCTGGTCATCAATTTTGAGAAGGCTTCCTCCGTTGACGAATTTACCAAGACTTCTCGTATACGCAATTTCTAACATTGCCTATCGTCTTTTTCGCAGACCAGGTTAACAACAAGAAAAAGGGGACAGATTTATTTTTTTTTCAAACATATTTTTCAAGAGCTCTCTTTTAGATCGTCCAAATGAATATCTTGTCGGTTACATTTAAGACGACCTGACTTGATGCGAAGTTTGGACAAAAAAATAGTTTGTTATATAATTAAAGATGAATTACCAAGAGTTTGTAGTATAAGTAAATAAGTTAACGATAAAAAAGTAAATTAGAACGAGGAGGTATATAAAGAGATAGCTAATCCGAAAGGGTTCAAACGAATAGGACTCCGGTACATCAATAAGATAGAAATCAAAGCTGAATCAGTCGAAGTGGGCGACTATGTTGATTTTTTTCCTCACATACCCCAAGATCTGCCACAGGTCCACACGCGTTTCCTATCCCGAATAGAAATCCCTTATCAGAACCATCGTGATAGAATGCTTCTTACAATCGGCAATACTCGTCCTGAAACACCCAACACAACGTTAATAGTATTGGACATTCATTATATCATGTCTGTCCCGGAGGCTATATCTATGGAAGAATTCGAGAATTGGCTAGACCAAGGACACTCAGTAGTTGAGAAAACTTTTGAGTTGTGTATTAAAGACAAGAGCCGAATTTTGTTTGGGGAGGTAAAATAATGCTATTATCCATAAACACTTATCAAGTGATGGAAGACAGTGCCGGGATGGGCACGTGGATTCCTACGGAAGGAGTGTCACATACTTTTGGAATCAAGAGAGCCAGAGAACGATTTAAAACTGCCGGGTCGACAGCTGTTACCCTAGATCTGAGTGGTGAATTCCTGAGGCTACTACTAGAGTGGAAGGGTATTGCG